>DATNBZ010000070.1:0-14212 GCA_035607285.1 Blastocatellia bacterium
AATCCGACCGTCCGGGATTATAGGGGGGCTCTGGGAACCGTAGACGGCAGTCGAACTAGGAACCCGTCGCGATCTAGAGGCGACGGTCACTCTCGATCTGCAGTGCTGTGCGCCCAGTTTCTATCCCGATCGGGCAGTGCCGTGTAGTCCCTGATATCTCGGTTATGTAACGCACTGTCCGACTAAAGTCGGTACTCTGAACGCTCGCTCTGATCGCTTGGCGCAAATGCTGACTGCTTGCTAAGCTGCTGCCGCTGTTTTTCCGGGCCGTCACAAAAGGCTAATCCTCATGCACGTCACCACTCTGGACTGGGTCATCGTAGTTTTTTCAATCGCGATTTCTTTTCTGCCGGCTATCCTGCTCGCCAAGCGCGCCGGTTCGAGCACCGCCGAGTTCTTTACCTCAGAGCGGTCGGCGCCATGGTGGTTGATAGGCGTATCGATGGTGGCCACCACTTTCAGCACCGATACACCCAACCTCGTCACAAACATGGTTCGTGAAAAAGGCGTCGCCAATAACTGGCTCTGGTGGTCATTCCTGCTGACGGGAATGATGACGGTGTTCTTCTACGCGCGGATGTGGCGACGCTCGGGCGTGCTCACCGATCTGGAGTTCTATGAGATTCGATATTCCGGCAAAGCGGCCAGTTTCGTCCGCGGGTTCCGCTCGATCTACCTTGGCCTGCTCTTCAACTGTGTGATTATGGCTACGGTGAATCTTGCCGCCTCCAAGATCGCAAGCGTCGTGCTGGGCTGGCCGATGAAGCGGACGCTCGTGATCTGCGCAGTTTTGAACGTAGCATTCGCGGCGACTTCCGGGTTGTGGGGAGTGCTGGTCACCGACTTCATTCAGTTTGGGATCGCGATGACCGGTTCGTTCGCGGCCGCGTACTTTGCGCTGAAGCAGCCCGAGATCGGGGGGCTCACCGGGTTGTTTCAGAAGATCGACCCTAAGACCCTCAGTCTTCTGCCGGATTTCGGTGACTGGGGAACTACGCTGTCGGTGTTGATTATTCCAATAGCCGTGCAATGGTGGTCCGTGTGGTATCCGGGCGCCGAGCCGGGCGGCGGAAGCTACATCGCCCAGAGAATGCTCGCCGCCAAAAGCGAGAAGGATGCGGTCGCCGGCACGCTGCTGTTCAATGCCGCGCATTACGCGCTGAGGCCGTGGCCGTGGATCATCGTCGCGCTGGCTTCAATTGTGATCTATCCGAATCTGTCCGACATTCAACGAACGTTTCCGTATGTCGATCCTGGCCTGATCGGCCACGACATGGCTTATCCGGCGATGCTCAGGTTCCTGCCCGCGGGATTCATGGGGCTGATGCTCGCCGGGCTGCTGGCGGCTTATGTTTCAACGTTGTCCACACATCTCAACTGGGGCACGTCTTACCTGGTTCATGATTTCTACCGTCGCTTCATGAAGAAAGACGCGAGCGAGAAGCACTACGTGTTGATCGGCCGTCTTGTGACGGGTCTGCTCATGCTTCTGGCGGCGCTTCTGACGTTCGTGCTGGATTCGGCGAAGCAGAGTTTCGATCTGATGCTTTCGGTAGGCGCGGGCACGGGCCTGATCTATCTTCTCCGCTGGTTCTGGTGCCGGGTCAATGCGTGGAGCGAGATCGCGGCGATGGTCAGTTCATTCGTCATCGCGGTAGGGTTCTTTGTCGCCGGAAAGATGAATGTGATCATCGAGCCTCACGTGTCGCTTGTGATAACGGTCGCAGCGACAACCGTAGTATGGATCACCGTCACACTGCTGACGAGGCCGGCCGATCGCTCGAAGCTGATCGAATTCTACCGGCTGGTTCAACCGGCTGGCCCGGGCTGGCGGCAGATAAGAGCGGAAGCCGGCGCGAGCGGGCCGCCCGATCGCCTTACACAATCGCTGTTAGGTTGGACCTTGGGTTGCCCTTTTGTGTACGCGGCACTCTTCGGCGCGGGCAGTTTCCTCTACGGTAAAACCACTCAAGGGCTGCTTTGGTCGCTGGTCTTTGCAGTGAGCCTGGTTGGGTTGTCGCGAGTGTTGCCGCGAATCTGGTCGAGCGGTAATGGATGAATTTCATGGATGAATTCGAAGTCCGGCAACAATTGGTTTCCTCCAGTTTGAGCGCCGGTCAGGCGTCACTGAAGGCTGGATTATTTATCGAAGCAACAAACGCGCTGCGTGAGATGCGTACGTCGATCGACGCCGTACATTACTACTTCGTTCCGGGCCGCATCGAGTTTCTGGGCAAGCACACCGACTACGGCGGAGGACGAAGCCTGATCTGCGCGCTCGAACGCGGCTTTTGTGTCGCGGCCTCCGCTCGCGATGACAGCAGAGTGCGAATAACAGACGCCGCTCGAAATGACCGCGTTGAGTTCAGCATCTCCCCCGAGTTGATTCCACGCACCGGGCATTGGTCGAACTATCCGATAACCGTAGCGACCCGGGTCGCTCAGAACTTTCGCGGACCGCTCCGCGGCGCCGACATAGCTTTCGTGAGCGATCTGCCGCCTGCCGCCGGACTCAGCAGTTCAAGCGCTCTGATCATCGCGGTCTTCGCTTCACTGGCTCGTATCAACGCGCTCGACCAATGCGATGAATACAAGAGCAACATCCATAGCGTTGAAGACCTCGCGGGATATCTCGGCTCGGTTGAGAACGGTCAGACCTTTGGTTCTCTTGCGGGGAGCAAAGGCGTGGGCACTCTTGGCGGAAGCCAGGATCATACGGCAATCCTTTGCTGCCGGCGGGGTGAATTGAGTCAATACTCGTTCTGTCCCGTTCGCCAGGAACGCTCGATCGCGCTGCCCGCCGAGCATGTTTTCGTTATCGGTGTCAGCGGAGTGTTGGCCGACAAGACCGGCGAGGCGCTTGAAAAGTACAATCGGGTGTCGAGCCTCGCGGCAGAGGTCCTGGAGGTTTGGCGGCGCGCGACCGGCATGACTAGCGAGACTTTGATGGCGGCGGCGACCAGCTCGACAGATGCTCCAAAGCGAATGCGAGAAGCGTTGATCTCATCACGATCCCCCGCTTTCTCACCCAGAGAGCTGCTCAATCGCTTCGAGCAATTCTTGAACGAATGCACTGAGATCATCCCCGGTGTAGCCCAATCGCTGGCTGCCGGAGAATTGGACAAGATAGGAGCGCTGGTCGATCGCTCACAGGATGGGGCGGAGCGATTGCTGGGTAATCAGGTTCCGGAGACGATCGCGCTGACTCGCATCGCGCGAGAATTGGGCGCGGTGGCTGCGTCGGCATTCGGAGCGGGCTTTGGCGGCAGCGTATGGGCGATGGTGAGAACTGACCGAGCGGATAGCCTCACGTTCGAGTGGGCCGAACTGTATCGGTCGCGGTTTCCAGAATCCGCGAAAAGGTCGACGTTCTTTTCTACTTGCGCGGGTCCCTCGATGATCGAGTTCGGTAGTGGGTTATAGGCTCTTTGCGGGCTTTGCGGTCCTTGGCGAGCTTTGCGTAAGGAATTCTCAATGAATTCTCAACGCAAAGACGCAAAGGACCGCAAAGCTCGCTAAGGAGGGCCCGTTATCTGAGCTTAGAGCATATCGGTGCGGGCGTGCTTTGCGCGCGCGGCGCCGATCGCGGTCTTCACGTCCTTCTCCTCTTCGGGCGGCGGAAGAACAGCCTTCATACCCAGCGAATCAATCCACAGCTCACGAGTCCAGCCTTGCGTATGATAGAGGTGCTCGTCCTCCTGGTCCTCGACTTCCTCATAAGCCGCCTTTAGAGCTTTAGCGGTATCTCCCTTGGCTTTCTTGGCTGCCTCGCCGATCAGCTCCCAGTTCAAGTGATCTTTCGTCTCCGCAAGAACGACGCACTCGGCGGCTACGAGCTGCGCAGCGGCGGGCTCGCCGTTCTTGAGCGCCATTTCCATTGCCTTGACCAGCGACTCTCCAATGTGACGCACGACTTTTCGGCCTGGTGTTTCCGTGTTGGGATCGATTCCCATCACGGTACAAACTTCCTGGACTATTTCGACGTGTCTCTCGGTTTGCTCGAGATACTTTTCCCACTCTTCTTTTAGATCTTCGTTCACCACGCAACGCAGCGCCGTAGTGTAGATCTGTACGCCGCCAAATTCAGTCTCGAGAGCCTGGCAGAGCAGTTCTTTCAGATTCTTGTCTTCCATTTTAATCCTCCGGATCGATGATGATTTTGTGAGCGATGTTAAATCGCACAGTCGATTGTTCGGCACCAGTACAAACCAACGACTTTCGGCGCCGTACGGGGAACACTCTGCAAGTAACTGGCCATATAGTCGGACTTCGTTTCACTCAGCTCTTCTTTGCGAGCCTTGCGGTCCTTTGCGTCTTTGCGTTGAGAATGCGTGAGGAATTCTCAACGCAAAGACGCAAAGGACCGCAAAGCTCGCAAAGGTTCACGCCTTTGAGCTCACCGATCGTTGAAAGGCGGCCGGTCCCAGTGTATTCAAAACCTCACGGCGTCTTACTCCACCGCGGCGAGCAATGCCTATGCCGAACTTCAAATTCTCCAACTCGGAGACCGAATGCGCGTCAGTAGAGATCACGAATTTGATCGAGCGCTTGCGTGCCTCTTTTATCCAACGAGGTTCAAGGTCGAGACGATGCGGGGACCCGCTGATTTCAATCGCCGCGGCGGATTGCCCTGCAACATCCAGAATCTCTTCCATCCGGCAGGAAATCGGGGGACGGCGCTGCAGCAGCCGGCCTAACGGGTGACCCCACACCTTGAACAGAGGATTCCTCAAAGCAGTGATGACCCGCTTTGTCATCTGGTCTTCGTCGAGCTTGTAGCGGTTATGAATGCTGGCGATGATCAAATCGAACTTCTCGAGAATGTTGTCGGGATAGTCCAGCGCTCCGTCTCGCAGAATGTCGGACTCGGTTGCGCGCAATAGTCTTATGGAGACTTTTTCCTGGACCCGGCTGATCTCTTCCCATTGCCGCTTCAAGCGATCCAGCGTCAAGCCTCCGGCATAACTCGCGGTCGGAGAGTGATCGGAAATTGTGAGATATTCCATACCCATTGACTCAGAGGCGCGCGCCATCTCCTCGATCGAATGACGGCCGTCCGAGAAGGTCGTGTGGCAATGAACCATTCCTTTTATGTCATCGAGGACGATCAAGTCTGAAGGGATCTTGCCCGCACGCGCGGCTGCGATTTCACCGTCGCCTTCCCGCAATTCGGGTGGCACGTATTGCAAGTCGAGATGTCGATAGATGTCTTCTTCGCCGCTAACCGAGAGTGATCGCCGACTCTTGAGCGCCTTCAATTTGGCAGAGGTGAGTTGTATCCCTTTCTGTTTTCCGATCGTCTCGAGCCCTTCCAGATGAGCTCGAGAACCGGTTTCATGATGAAGCAGGTTCCAGTAGTCGTTGGAGGACGCGGCTGAAAAGGAAACTTTGACCCCGTCACTCAGCGTGACGGTCGAGGCGTTTCGCTCCTTGCTTATGACTTCAATGATCGGCGGATATTGGAGGAAGTGTCTCAACGCACGCTGGGGAGATTTTGAGACGCCGGCGGTCACTCGGATCACCGCGACAGTTTCTTTCCAGCGCCTGATTGAACCGGCGAGGTCGATTGAGACAATCTCATCCAGAGTCCGCATGTAATCGATAACTCTTTCCCCGATCTTCAACGCGGCGCTCAGCAGGATTCGGTCGTCTCGATTGTCGTACCTCGAAATCTGTTCGCGGAGAGCCTCTTCGGTCTTAGCGCCGAAGCCCGGAATGTCGCGCAGCTTGCCTGCTTCAAGGGCGGCCTTTAGATCGGATATGCTGCTGATGCCGAGCGCCTGGTTTAGCGCCTGAATTCTCGTCACCGTGAGGCCCGGGATTTTGGACAGCTCTAAGACTCCTCGAGGCAACTCGCTGCGCAAGGAGTCGAGCAATGACGAGCGGCCGGTTGAGTGGAGTTCTTCGATTACTCCGGCAAGCGACTGACCGATTCCCTTGATGTCCGTCAGCCGTTTTTGGCGGACGAGCGCGGCAAAATCCCCGTCCACTGCCGAGACCGCCTGCGCCGCGCGCGTATACGCTTGCGAGCGATACTGATCCTTTCCGCTGATTCTGAGGAGCAAGCCGATCTCTTGAAGAGCTGCTGCGATCTCGAATCTGTCCATAGGCCGAGGCGCTGAGGATGAGTTTTCTTTTTTTGATGTCATGTTTGACGTTCGACAGCAATTTGTTGAGTTGGTCCAATCGGATTGTAACGCCTGGTCGTGTGATGATGCGACAGGCCTCTTTGCGAGCTTTGCGGTCGTTTGCGAGCTTTGCGTGAAAGAATTGCTTCTTGTTCGCAGGGAATTCGTTTAACGCAAAGCTCGCAAAGGACCGCAAAGCCTTTTTAGAGATGACTCAAGGTTGCGCCCCGGCGCCAGCGTGCCTATGCTTGTCAGAACAAGCTGCAGCTTGGAGGTAGTGGAAATGAGGTCATGGTTACGAGTCCTATTCTGTCTTTTCTTAGCCGCTGGTGTTTACCAGATGCATCCTGGCGGAGTTGCTTTCGGCCAACAGGCTGCGCCCGCGATCGATAGGGTCGAGCTGACTGGAAAACGGCTGGTGGTTACCGGAAGCAATTTCGACGCGGGCTCGGTGATCGAGGTGAACGGAAGCGAAGTGGCGACCAAGCGCGGCTCTGACACGCCGGTTGAAACGTTGATCGCAAAAAAGGGCGGGAAGAGAATCGGTTCCGATGCGTCGTCATTCGTAACCGTCCGGAATTCGGATAATCAGGTATCGAGGCCTTTCTTCGTTTTCAGAACCGACGACTTCCTGGCGGCTTACATTGTCGCGTTGAATACGCCTCAAGCTAACGTCAACTTCCACGCGGCCTCTTTATCGCTCAAGCCCGGTGATTTCTTTATGGTGGATTTTGCCGGAATCACCAACGTTTCGCTTACTCACACCGACGATCCAACGATGATGCTGGAACTGCTGCTTCAGGCTCCATTCGAGAGCAACACGAAGTATCTTTATCATGTCAAACACGCCGGCAACGCAATTCTGAATTTCACCCAGGTGTTCTCGGATCCTGGCGATGTTCCTCCATTCGTGCTGTTTGTAAACATAGAAGTGAAGTAATCCAATAGCGCTTCCAGTGTGTACCGTAGAGTGTCCAATCTGCGGCTTTCACACCGTAGTGTATTCATACCCACCTCGTGAGAAACTGTGTGAAAACGGGAGGGCGTTGCGGCGCGTGCTGTAGGCTTGAACATCAGCGACTCACCTCTGACGAAGTGGGTATGCAGAATGCGATTGCGCGCGCACCCCTCGGCTCACTTATTCTGTTGGCCTTTCTCCCGAATTGGCGTACATTAAATCACGCCGCAACTTTTCTTTCCCCGGCCGTTCACCCGTTGCGGGCAGGATGCATTCTTGAAAGTTCGAAACGGAGCTGCGAATGGGGGCCTTCAAAAAAAGAGCGACCATAGCCCTTGGACTTCTCCTCCTGATCGCCCAAGCTCCGCTCGCCTCAACTAATTCTCTTTCATATCAATCCGTACTCGAAAGACTGCTTGATAATCACCGAGTCATAAATATCGTCGACGACTTTCTGGTTTTCTGGGACCAGGCAAAAGACAAGACCCCCGCCGTTCAGCGAAGGCTGTGGAAGCGCCTGGTTGAGAACAAGCATCCCGACTACTTCGATCGCGCCGTTTATCGAACGAATGATCCGAAGGTGCGCCGAGCGATGCTGGACGAGTTCCTCATTCGCGTTCCAAGCCAGGTGGAAGCTATTCGCGATTTCAACAGGAACGTTTCGGATCTTGGAAACAGCCCGCTCCTGGAAGCCGTGATTTTCTTTAAGGCCCGCTTTCGCGAATATCAGCAGCAACGCGACATCTATATCGGCCTGAGTATGTTCCGGTTCGACGGAGCCATTCGCCCGGTACAAAACGACGCGGGTATTCCCGACACGCTCTGTCTGGGAGCTGAGGTCTTGTCGAGCTACTCACACGAACAGATTCGCATCGCGATAGCTCACGAATTCTTTCATCTCTACCATTTCGGCTTTCTCTTTCAGCAGCCGACCCTTGCTGATTTTCGCACTGCGCACATGCCGCTGATGATCGAAGGCATGGCCATCGCCGGCGCCGAAGACGTCTTTCCATATAACTCGCGCGAAATGTATTTGCATTTCGATACGCAAGAGCTGGCCGCTCAACAGCACGACCTCGCTCAAAACGCCGCGCAGTATCTGACTCTGGTCCGCGCCAGCGTGCCACCGGAGCAATACGAACAATGGTTCACGAAATCTCACCTCAGCGACGCGCCGTCCAGAGGCGGCTACCTGCTCGGCTATGAAGTCACGAAGCGAGTGATGGCTGCGTACGGACTCGAGCAGATGGTTCGAATGACGCCCGCCGAGCTGCGCGAGCACGCCGAGGAACAGCTCGCCGCGATGTCATACGATAGCCTTCTGCTTATGGCTTCTCATTAAGTTCAGAGTTCAGAGTTCAGAGTTCAGAGTTCAGAGTTCAAGCTTCAGCTTGCTTCGCGGACCTTACCGCTTTTGACTCCCATTGCTTTCGCCCTATACAATCCGCCCGTCAAAAATGATGTCCGACAAACTGAAGTTTGTCGCAAAGTTTCAGTTTGTCGGCGCGCAAAGTCGCTTCTCGGGCATCGACAAACTGAAAAGTTTGTCGGACTTTTCACAGGAGGACTCAACGTGGACGAACTCTTAACAAAAGATAATTTATATTACCGTGATCTCGCGCGCAGCATCGCCGAGAAGCATGTCAAACCCATCGCCGCCGAGCTCGACCGCACCGGCGAGTATCCCTGGAGCGTAATCAACGCCCTCAAAGAAGAGGGCATGATGGGCGTGTGGATACCGAAGGACTATGGCGGCGCGGGCGCCGGCTTACTTAACCTCTGCATCGTCGTCGAAGAGATATCTCGCAAGTGCGGCGGCATCGGTTGCACCTACGTCGTCAACGCGCTCGGGTCGCTGCCGATCGTGCTCGGGGGAACCGAAGAGCAGAAGAAGAAGTATCTGCCGGAGATCGCTTCTGGTAAGAAGCTGATCGCGTTCTGTCTTTCGGAAAAATCCGCGGGGTCGGACGCGGGCAGTTTGAAGACGCACGCGGAGCGCGCCGGCGACGACTACGTGATCAACGGCGACAAGAAATGGACGACCAACGGCGCGGCAGCGAGCATCTACAGCGTCTTTGCGACAGTGAACCCCGAGCGCGGCACTCGCGGCATAACTGCTTTCATAGTCGAGCGCGAGACGCCGGGTTTTGAGCTGGGCAAGCGCGAAGACCTGATGGGAATTCGATGCGTGCCGGTGAATGAAACTCACTTTCGAGACTGCCGCGTGTCGTCCGCCGAGCTGTTGGGCGGCGCCGAAGGCCGGGGCTTCAAGCACGCGATGATGACGCTTGATGTAGCGCGCCCGTTTGTAGCGGCCCAGGGATTAGGCATCGCCCAGGGCGCGCTCGATCTGGCGCTCGAGTATACGAAGGAACGGCAGCAGTTCGGCCAGTCGATAGCCTCGTTTCAGGGCATTCAGTTCATGCTCGCGGATATGGCTACGCAAGTCGAAGCCGCTCGTCATCTGGTCTACACTGCGGCGCGAGCGGTCGACGCGGGAGTGAAAGACGTTTCGAAGATATCGGCGATGTCGAAGGTCTTCGCGACGGACACGGCGATGAAAGTGTCGACCGACGCCGTGCAGTTGTTCGGTGGTTATGGCTACTGTCGTGACTATCCGATCGAGAAGTACATGCGAGACGCAAAGATCACCCAGATCTACGAGGGCACCAATCAGATTCAGCGAATGGTGATCGGCCGCGCCCTGATTCGCGAAGGCGCCTCGGGTTGAGGCCGATTGTCCGGCCCTCGCACTACGGTGCAGTACACCGGCTCTGACATAGCGGGTAGCATCGGGCGGACAGCCGAGCGTGCGCGGTGTCCGGGCCCTGGCTCGAACATACTTTATCCATTACACAATTGCACGCATCTCGCGAGGCGATCGCGAGCGCGTTTGTGAGGCATCTGCGGAACTACGCGAATCTGCCACGCAAGAGCGGCCGGCCACACAGAAAACGTTCCTGTTCGATAGTTGATTCGCGTAATCTGGAACCGCGACAAAGCGGTATTTCAGAAACAGTCTTTACAGTTTCCATACGCAGAGCCTAAGCAAGCAATGCAGGTTGGGCTCCCAATACAAGTCCCCGCGCAGCACGCTGCGACACACCCTGCTACAATGCCCGCACACTTGATCCAGTCCCAGACGGAACAGCCGGCTGGTGTGATCCCATTGCCATTGTATTCCGATGAGGTTTTCATCGTGCGCTTAACTGGTTTAGCCTGGTTTGGCAGTCTCATCACGATTCTCCTATCTTGGCTTCTAACATTCCCCTAAAGTCCGTTGTTGATCGGTGTCCGCTGTTACACAACCTTCACAACTCTCAGGCAAAGGATAGTCACAAAAGCCATGGAAGCCGCACCGATTGCGGCTTTCATGGCGAAGTATCTGTCGCTGCCAGATGGGGAGGCTCAACTTGGCGGCCCTCAAGCTCCTCAGGTTTGCCGGCCACTAGCACTGGCCAAGATTGGGCACACATATCCCCGCGCATCCGACAAACGGCAGGCAAGCGCCTACGCAGCACTTGCCTGCGCCACAGCAATCGGAGGGCAAAATACCCTTTGCATCTGGACTGATGCGCGTGGCGGCTATTCGCCTGTCGACGGACTTCGTTTGGGTTGGGATTTTCATAGTCTTCCTCCTGTTCGGCGTTGGTTGTTAATAGAATGCGCCCACGTTAGCGTGGCCACACAACTCGACTCCGGTCGTACGATTAGAGTCAATGGATCCAACTATCGCGGGAGTCGCTCGCCGCGGTTAGAATCACGTTAAGCTCTCCAGTTCCCGAAAGGCAGAAACCGTGGCCGCACCCTTGACTCACTTCAACCCTGCAGTTATATACCGATGCATCCAAGGCTGTGACCATTTAGGGTGAAGCACACCTTCGCGGGGAATTTGTAACAGGCTTGCACCGTTCCCCCTACCGGCAACGGATTACGGATGCAAACGTGCTGTCCAAGAATGCTCACACAGCACTGGCCGTTCGGAGTGCACGAGCCAGTAACACACAGACTTGGCAACAACCCACGCTTGTCGTTGGTAATCGAAGAGCGACTTCTCACAACTGGTTGAGATTGAGTTGGAATTCTCATAGCTATTCTCCCTTTCTTTCTAGCCTCATGGAGTCACAGGCCTCATACAACAGCTTTTTCCCTGACTTCAAGCAAGGCTGGAAACAATATTTGCTCACGAGCTTCTGCTGCGTGAACGGAAGCAGGCGGAATGTATTCTACTGTTCGTACCATCGCTTCCTAAGGTTAATGCACGCGCCTGGTGGGGCCGGACTGCCCCATTTTCTACAGGCAATCTTTGCAAGATTCATAGGAAGGCCCCATGCATTCTATGCAGGCCTCGCCTTCTGTGATGACGCATGCGGCAGCGCAAGCGGCGACTATAGCTCCACACTTGATCCAGTCCCATGCGGAGCAACCCGACGGTGTGCTCCCGGTATACGCTGCTCGCCTTTTGTCCAGGTCCCGTAAGACGGTTCCAGCTTGGCTTGGAAGTCTCATGCCGATCTCCTTTCTCTTTGTGGCCGTTCTGGAGCGACCACGGGTAGAGTGCTCAGGACGAGCACGACGTTATCGTCACATGAACGACAGTTGTTCAGACCGGGCTAATAGATGGCCCACTCTCGCACGCTGCCGACAGTTACCGGAACGACGTCACTTACATCAACCGTGAACCGGTGGACTCGCCTCGCCTGGCCGAGCCGGTCAGTCGGGTTGAAGAACACCAGCTTGACATCCCAGCAATCCGACTCGGGTCTACAGATCGGACTCTTCTCGACCTCTATGCTGTCGAGCTCCAGTCCTCTCTCGATAGCGTTCCTATAGATGTGCTCGAGTTGGAAAGCATTAGTCGCAGCATAGTTCAGCGCGCGCTCCTGCGGAGCGACGCCAAGGTTGCGAATCTCATAGTAAACGCGATCAAGGAAGTTTTGGATTCCGGCAACCTTCTTTTGAAATGCTACCGACTCTTCCTTCTTCGCGGTGACTTTGCCGGCCAGCGCCGCGACCAACGCACCTGTCGTCCAACTGTACATACCGCGAATCTCAGGGACAATTATCGGTACAGTCACTGAGCAGGTTAACGGAATTTTCCCCCAGATGTATCCAGGCACAGAGACTCGCTCAGCACCCTCGTTCAACTGGGCGTCTAAAAACTCCCGAAGCACGTCATAGCCTGTAGCCGCAAAAGCGCCTGCCGGCTGAATGGCGTAGACCGGCGTGCTGTCAATGTTCAGGGTCCAAATGACTGCCGAAGCGGATGACGGTACTTTCTTCAGGTGAGCCAGCAGCGCAGCGGGGTCGTCAACGTTTACGCCGGAATGTTGTAGTAGCGAGTCGTGCCGTGCCTGGCTGACGAAATCAAAACCAATCTCCCCGAGCGCGTAGACCAACTGAGGCGTTTTGCTGCCGCCGTTGCAACTGCAATTCCCTTTGCCACCCCCACATCCACAGCCACCGTCAGCGCCGGACGGAGTTATCTGTCCAGACGCGACCGATGACGTAGCGCTTGAGGCCAGCGATTGGACCGTTGGCGCAGCTCCCGCATGTTGAGGAGGGCTCAATCCCGCTGCTTGCCCTCCAGGCGAGGGCTGCTGTGTAGCGAACGTCTTAGGTTCGACACCAATCCCTACCGGATTCTGTCCCTGTTCCTCACTACCTGGGTTCAGATCCGGTACCCCTGATTTTGATTCAGACATTTCCATACTGCCTCCTTTCTTGAGATAGGTGAGTGCCCCAACGACGTTCAAGCGTCCTGCCAAAAGACGGCTACAATCTGGAACCGATTGTTGATCACAGCCGATAGCACTGCGAAGGATGGCGTTGCATGCCGCGTGGGGGTCAGGTTTTTCTCCTCGTTCGACTTGAATACTCAGAAACAAAGCAACAATGCCGGAGATAATCGGAGTAGCGAAGCTGGTTCCGCTACGTAAAGTGGTGCCGCCGCCGGGAGTGGCGCCCAATATGTCTTCGCCTGGAGCCAGGATTCCTCGTTCACGGTATCGCCCGCCCCAATTGCTAAAATCCAGAGGCGATCCGTGCGAATCCATTGCGCCCACCACCAGAACCGTCGGCGCAGCGGCGGGTATGTGTAAGCAATCACACCCGTCATTTCCGGCGGCGGCAATGATCAAGATGTTATTTTCGGCGCACAAACGGATGGCGTTTGCCAGCAGGGGATGCGCCTCGCCGGAAGAATCCAACTGACCGCCGCTGATGTTAATGATGTGGGCTCCCTGTTGAACGGCTAGAGAGATGGCTCTCGCAAGATCCACCTGCGAGCACGGAGATACCTCGCCTTTGTTGGAGCTAAACACGGGAACCATAAGCCCACGACAGCCGGGAGCGATGCCGCGCACCGGACTGTCGTGCTGGCCAACAAGGACGCTGGCGACATGAGTTCCATGCGCTAACTCGGCGCTGGAGTTGACCTCCATCGGCACCAGAGTCTGCAGTTGGTCGATTTTAGCGCCGTCGAAGCAAGGATGAGTTAGATCGACCAGGGTGTCGAGCACCGCAACGCAAACCTTCGGGCTCCCGGTCGATTCAGCCCAGAGCATGCCAAGTTCGGGCAAGGCTGAAATGCCTTGTCCGGGATAAGGCGCCGAACTTGGAACTGTCTTTTCGTTTTGCACGCAATTCGGCCCTCGGCATCAGTGCCCAGAGTAGTCCAAAGCCTCCATATGTGTCGGTTCCTAAAAACAGGTTCACCATTCGTGGTGACGGATTACGTAAACTGCCCCCGTCGACGCTCCCGCAGTCTGCACACAACGCTTCCCAATCGACGAGAGCTGCGCAACCGACGGCTTAGATCTGTTGCTGTTCTCCATCGCATACACCGCTGATGGCGGTTACATGCTGTCCACCGCGTGTGCTCTGTTTGATTGCTACTGTGATCTAACCTACGAAATCGAAGAGAGTATAGTACGACTTCTGGGAGCGTGTCTGTTAACTAGTATACAGTTTTGAAATGAGGCGTCGGTCTGGTGAATGGAGCTACGTCAGGTAGTGGGGTATTAGCGTGTTGCCGGCAAGCAGTCCTCTGCGTCCCCGGCGCCCTCTGCGGTTTTTCCTGCTCAGTGGCTCGGAATCAACCGCAGAGGACGCCGAGGACGCAGAG
>DATNBZ010000079.1:0-20554 GCA_035607285.1 Blastocatellia bacterium
GCCGCGAGCTTTGCGGTACTTTGCGAGCTTTGCGCAAGGAATCCGCTCGAGAAATACGTTGAACGCAAAGCTCGCAAAGTACCGCAAAGCTCGCAAAGCGGTTTCTTCACCGTATCCGCTCGTTAATACGAGCATGACTCACTCCGTGGCCGCCCCTTTTGCCAACAGCAACATCAGACTACCAAAGAGGGGCGGCCACGGAGGGCCGCCCCTACAAGTGTCAGTCTATTCACCGGATGCGCTTCGACGGCAACCCGATGTGGATGTGCGCGCCGGTCGCAGATCCGGGAACAGCGTAGTGAAACGCGATGAACGGGATGCCCTGACTCCTAAGATAATCCATCAGCGCTTTCCCTTCGCTGCCGTCCGGGCTCAGAGCTACGTCCATCGCGTTGCGATGATCGAAGCCCAGATGATCGTGAACCCCCGTCTGACCAAATGCGCTGATCGGAAGCGCGTGATGGAACCTCCCGGCAAAGAACACCTCCACCTTGGAAGCGTCCGACAGCGCCCAATGCGTAGGACCGTTGTAGCGAATCAGAGCCGCGGTGGCCTGATAGGTTCCGGGTCTCGACGGCCCCAGCTTTTCGAGTTGCCGCTCACCGCTCGCTTCGGCGATCAGGTTGTCCGACTCGCCTATTTCTTTCCTGGTGCTGTTGACCTTCGTCTGCGCAGCAGCGAGGGTGCGCTCGCTTTCCTCAACTTCTTTTTTTGAGATGATGTTTTGAGACAGCAGCGCTTTTCGCTTCTCCAGGGTTTCGGTCGCTATTTTGACATCGGCCTCTTGAAACACGAGCAGCTTCTGCAAGCTGTCTTTGTAGTTTTTGGCGGCTACTACAAGGTCAGCCCTTGCTTGTGAGAGCTGGCTATTAAGTGTCGGTTGAGACTTGCGAGCCGGCGCCTTCTTTTTCTTGCTCTGGGCCGGTGACGTTACGCAGGTTGCGATCAGGAACGCTGTCAAGATAATCGCCGCAAACTGTCTTCGAAAGGATATCGGGCGCTCGTTATCCGTAGAGGTCGGACGCTTAGTCTCGCGCAAAGACGCGAAGGTCCGCAAAGCCGCAAAGGGTTGATCTGTTCTCGCCGGGTGCATCAAATCTTCCTATGGTCGTAGCGTTCCGCGAGACGCCAGCGTTGAACCATCACGACGTGGCCATCAGGCTTAAGCCGCACGCTGATTTCGTCCCGTCTATTAGGCCTTCCGCCTTCGCCTCGCGCCAACACGTCTACAACTTCTCCGTAGCGAATTACGCTCGTGAAAGTGCGAAACCCCACAATGTCACCCACTCTCACTGTCTTAATCATAGCACTCCGACGGGGATTCAACGCAAAGACGCCGAGACGCAAGGGCGCAGAGCTTTCTTGGCTTTCATTCTCGAGGCATTGCGTCTTTGCGGCCTGGCGACTTTGCGTTAAGCCTTTCCTTCTTGAGGCATTGCGTCTTTGCGGCCTGGCGTCTTTGCGTTAAGTCTGCTCGCTTACCCCTTAACCGCGATGCACGCGACTTCGATACCCATTCCGCCCAGCAACTGAGTGCCGACGGTTGCTCGAGCCGGAAAGTCGCCGCTGAAGTATCGCCGGTAGACTTCGTTCATCTTGGCGAAGTTCGCGAGGTCCCCAAGATACACGTTCACGTTCACCACGTCGGCAAGCTTCGCTCCGCCGGCTTCCACAATAGCTTTGATGTTTTCGAAGACCTGAACCGCTTGCTCTTCGAATGACGCGGGCATCTTTCCGGTCTGCGGATCAAACGGCCCCTGCCCCGCAACGTAGATAGTATTGCCCGCTACAATCGCCTGGCTGTACGGGCCGGCCGGTTTGGGAGCACGATCGGTTGAAACCTTTCGCTTCGTGCTCTTTGCCTTTGCCTGGACTTTTGGTTTAGCAAGTCCGCTTCCGGCTGTGCCCGCGACGAGCGCGGTTGCTCCTGTGGTCGTGATGAACTTTCTTCGCGTCATGAGTTTTGCTCCTGTTCTGGTTTTGTGATCTAAGTGCGGTATGGGACGGCTGAACGCGCTCGCTAGTGGCCACTAGTCCTCGCGCTCGGGCAAAATCGTAATTTCGTGCATCGAACCGACTGTGTACTTATGTTGTGCTTTGGTTTCCTGGCGCTGCCTTGCCGGCGTTATCGCGACCGTATTCAACGCAGTGGTGACGTCGATAGTGAATCCGTTTTCGTTAATCGGAATGACCGGCGCATTCGCAATCGGGTCCTCGAGCGCGGTAACCGCGGTGACTTGTGAAGGCTGGCCCGTTCCCAACGTGACAGACAAAGTCTGCGACGCGTTTGAATTGGTTGGCTGGTAAAGTCGAAGCACCATGGTTTCGGGCGAAACATCGCCCGGTTTTGCCGCGAGTATCACACCCGGCGAATCGATGCTCGCCAGAAACCCGCTTTCCGGCAACGTCACCGCGGGTGAACCCTCGGCGATACCAATTGTATTGATCAACGCGGCGACTGCGGGCATTGTGTAGTTCAGCGCCTCGCTCAATGGCTGTCCCGAAGCCGGGTCGCCCAGCCCATCGTAGATTCGAAACGCATAGTGTAACGTGTGCGTCGCGTTATCCGATCCCTTCGCCCCGTGAGGTCCCCCCGGCGTGTTGCGCAGCAGGCAGCCGATCAATACGCCCGGCGGCAACACCTTGTCGCTGGCGCCACTAAAAGCCCACGCCGGCACGTCGCGATGATACACAGCGCCAAGGATAGTAGACTCCGCCTGCGGCAGCAGAAACCGATGCGCAGACTGGAAGACCGGCGGGTCCCACAATGTAAGCGGCTGCACGCTCGTCCAATGACAAGCCGTGCCGTGCACAATCGTGTTCACCTCGGCGCTCAACGGAAACGCCGTCATCACCGAATAGCCCGACGGGGCGGCGCCCGTGGTCTTCATTCGCAGGAAGGGCTCGCCTGACACCAGCGCGTATTCGCGAGTATAGATGTACGCGCTTCCCGACACCTGCACACTAACCACTGTCTGCAGTCTCACGCGCACCGGGCCCTCCTCGAGTACGGTGGCGCCCAACCCGGCGCCACTGGTCTCATAGGCTACCTGCTGAGACTGAAAGCAGGTCTGATCGTTGCTGACGTATTCGTTCCCGAACTCATAGATGTCGCCTCCGTCTTCGTAGAAGACAAGATCATTCCCGAGGCCGTTGGAGGCGAGCAGCGAATTCCCGTTCGAATCAACGACCGATTGAATGCCCCAGTTGCTGCCGGCGTCGATCACTACAGTGAGATATTCATTCTGCAGCGTGTAACTTAGCTGACCGGACTGTTGCGGTGAGATTGTCGCTTTCGTTGAGATCGTCCCTTCGGTCGAAGTCAGATAACCCGTCGTGTAGCCGAGGCTTTGGACCGAAGCGAGGAACACGAGTCCTCCTTCGGCTGTCGGCTGCGCAAGATTGTTTGTCTGTAAGTCGTCGAACTGAATCCCATTTATGCCGGAAGGCACGGGTCCCGGCAACTCAACAATTCCGTTGTGAGCGACGCCGGCGGGGTTTGCAATTACGACAGGAGTTTCGCCGTAAACCGCACCGATCGACGACCCAAGCGCCTGAAGTGCCGTGTGAGCCACCCGACGAGCTTCACCGTGAGCAGTCTGAAGCAGAGGCAGTTGTTCGAGTTGATACACCCAATCATTCGCCGTTCCGCAGACGTAGTCGTGATGGGCACTCGGAAGGAAATCGGTCCACGCCTGCGTCAGCCTCTGCCAGTAGAGTGGATCAAGGTAATCACCCGCTGACGCCAGCAATCCAAACACCTCGGCGGACAATAACCAACGCACCGCGTCATAGTGCAGAATCTTCATCGCCGGACGGCTCATGTAATATCCAGTCCAGTAGGGCGTCCCGTTGTAAGCCACGGTCTTAACGTGCCCGGAGTTGTCGAGCACCAGGGAAACAAAATCATCGAAGCTGGCTTCCACAGCATAAACACCGGTGGTGTTGTAACCCAAAGTCGTACTTGTGCTCGTGTTCCATTCTTTCATGTCTCCGAGCAGATCGCTGACCGGCATCATGAAATCGTTGTCGATAGGAACATACACATAGTTTGTCGGAGCAGCCGAGTATGGAGGATACCCGGAGCCGTTTAGATTATTGCTTGCCAGATAGCCGAACATGTTCGGCAAGACCGATTTAGGATCCGGTTGTTGTGTGCTTGGGTTATCGTCGATGCCTGAGCCTTGCGGATAGCCTCCCTGCAACCAATGCGTATACACCTTGGATCCGGGGTCTGATGACTGCCAAAAGAAATCGACGCCGTTCTGGAGCAGTTGATCCTTGAGCTTAGAACTGACGAACGCCGGCGCCGTGCCCGGCAGCCGAGCGAATGCGATACTGATCAATCCCATCGCTTGCACAGCAACCGGGAGTTCAGGGTCCTGCCCAAAATCGTCGGGAATCCAGCAATGCTTCAGCGGCAACAGATCAGGAAATACCTGCCCGAGCCACACTCTGCCCATGAGGTAACTCCTGATAAAGGCCTCGCCGGCGCATACCAGATTGTCGGGCGAGGTTATTCCTCCTCCCACAATCCTGAAGCTCTGTCCCGCGGCTTGAAACTGGCTAACCACGTCGTTACCCTGTTCCGCTTGATACGAAATGAACTTTTGCAAATAACCCATCTCGCAGATCGAATAGTAGTAAGGACCTTCGTTCCCGTTGTTCTTTCCCAACAACTCGAGCGCGCTCAACAGAGCGCCGTTCACGCCGTAGCCACTATAGGCCGTCAGAAAGTATTCATCGAACGTCCGAATCCAATCCCAATCGAGGTGCGCCGCTTGATCGAAGATTACGACGTACTGGGCTGCTGTGGGAACTTTGAGCCTGGCGAGAATCTGATCGGTGACTTGTCCCATGGGGCCTCCTTGATGCTGTGAAAACAGGGCTTCGTAAACGCGCCGATTATGACATCTCCATCGGCTCGTCGGCGGTCGGTCCATAAATTGACGGGACTTTCGCGCCTGCCAGCCTGAGATACACCGAGAATTGTCCCCGATGATGAATTTGATCGTGAAGCTCGGCCCACAGCGCGTCGATCGCTCTGATCTGATAGCCGTAGAAATCAATGAACGTGTCCAGCTCCTGATCACCGGCCCTGGAAATCATGCCCTGAACTTCAGCGTGAATTCTCTTGAGCATCTCCAGCATGCCACCAAACCCCAGCGGCAGACGTTCAGGAGAATCGGCGCGTGCGAGGTCGCCACGCATGACGCCTCTGCAAACATACTCTTCGCGGATGAACGTCCCGAACAGTTCCCTCGCAGAGCGCGATTTCTCAGCAGGCTTCATATCCAGTTTGTCCTCAGGATAAGCCTTCAAGACCTTCATCGTGATTGCGAACTCCGACGCGCGAAAATCCATGATCTGTTTTTTGAACGGGTCCATAAATTCCTCTCGTTGCGGTCTTACCTACCCTCCGCCATTTTCGTGGCCTGCCAGCTTACGACCTGCCACTTGCCGTTGCGCTTAAGAAAAGTGCCGGTGTTTAAGAAGTTTGAGACTTCCACCTTCCCTTCCCTCTTGCTTGTCCCCACAAGCCGGAAGGCCACGATCGCAGTAGTTCCGTACTGCTGAATTCGAATCTCTTCAGCGGTGAAGACGGTTGCCGGTTCTCCGGGCGTGGGCGCCGCCGCTGTGCGGAGATCGCGCATGATGTCGGCCTTGCCCTTTCGCCGCCCTGCAGAAGTTGTGTAGATCAGATCATCGGCCCAGAAGCGGTCGTGCATCGCAGCATCGTTGCGCGAGGCCCCGTCCAAAAAACTCCTCAGCAGCGCAGTCAGTTCGGCGGCATCCGGCGCAGTCTGTGCGTGCAAAACGGAGCAGAACATCAATAGGACTATTAGGGGTGAGAGAGTCGCTTTCATGATTTTGATGAACACCTGTGAGGGCGTCCCTCCATGGGCGCCCTTCTTTGGGAATGGAAACAATGGGCCCTGCGAGCGGAGCCCACGGAGGGACGCCCTTACAGGTCCATCAACTTGAGTGTGACTGAGCGCTGGATTCATTTCGAGAGTATGTGCGTGGTAGTCACATCGGCTATCAACTTGTCGTTCTCGCCGAACACAGTTGTGCGCACGACGCTCACCGTCCTCCCCTTCTTAACAAAAGAAGCGACGGCCTTCAGCGCGCCTTCGCTTTGGTTGCCGGCGAAGTTGGCATTCAGGGTTATTGCAAGAGGAAACCCTGCCATACCGGGAGCGGCTTCGGCTGACCCCAACGCTAGATATGTCGCAGTGACATCGGCGAACCAGAGCATGGCTCCAGCGTGAACGCCGCCGTGAGGATTCTTTATGCCGGATTGAATCGGCATTTCCGAAATAACTCTTTCCGGGGTTTGCTCGATTATTTGAAATTCGATTCGGCCTTCAACCTTCACTTGCCGTCCTTTTGGAAAGAGCGCGCCAGGGAGTCACCGAGAAGCCACGACTTCAGGATACCCGGATTCGCATCATCAATCGCAAAATACTCCTCGATAATCTTTTCATATAGTTCCTCGCGCTCGGTTTCCTTTAGATCGTTCCCCAGCGGCATATGGCCGCCTTTTATGTAGGAGCTGATCACGATCTGCTCCATCGGCCAGTTGAGATATCCGAGGCGCTCGGGCCGATGGCAAACAACGCAATTCATGGATCGCCCCACAACTGTCTCGCTGAACCTCTCTCCAAAGCGCTTGTTCCGTTCAACCGAGTTCCCCGAGCCGAGTCCCGGTCCGAATTTACTCTCATCGAGATACTTGTCAAACCGCGGCGAGCCATAAGTTCGGAAACGCCGGTTGACTTCTTCAATCGCCGGCAGCTCGTTCGGATTTACGCTGCCCTCTTCAGGAAAGATTGGGAGCACGCCGCTCTTGTGACATCGCGCACAGTTATCGTCGCCGTATCCCAGCTCCCAACGGCCCTTGATGCTGATCGAACCGCCGCGTCGATAGGTCCTGAAATAATCCTTGAAGTATGTATTGAATGTTCCATCACCGGTTGGAACCGCTGAAACAACCGAAAGATTACGAGTTCGATTGCGGGTCCCGGGATCGGTCACACCGAACTGAACCCACTTCTCCGGAATACCCGTTTCCGTGTTGCCCGGAACTACGATCAACAGCCTTCGATAACTGTCGTCGTTGTCCGGGGTACCGAGATGCCTGGAGGTGAAGCTGAAAAAGCTGAGCCGATTGGCCGGTTCCCGTGTCGAGTTGATCTCTCGCAGAAATTCTTTCGCTCGATCGAGAGTCTCCCAGCGGCTGACGGACGAGAGGAACCGTCGATTCAACAGGAAGTCCGGAATCTCAACGTACCGGCTGGTCTCTCGAAAGTATTGTTGGTCCGAAACATCAAAGCCAAGTTCGTGATCCGGCAGTTGGTCGATGGACGCCATTCGCACGTACTCGATGAATTCGCGATGGCGACTGACGAAGCCTTCGTTCTGGTCAAGCCTATGACGACGAATCGCGCGCGAGATAGCGGCGAGCGCTTTGTGATAAGCGGGCAGCGCATCGTCGTCTTCGAAGGCCGCGCGAGCAGCCGCAACGAGAGTGTTGACCTCAGCCCGGACCCAATTCTCTGAATCAAACTTCGATCGCGTAGCGGATGACGTATCAGGCGAAAGAGTAGAGAAAGCCAGGCAAAGCAGGATCGTGGTTAGACGGAAGCGCATGCATACACTTCCTTTCTGCGGATCAGCCGGCTGAGATGCTTGCGTCGTATCTCTGAGCTCATCTTCACCGGCTGTGTCGGCGGTGCCTTAATTTGGAGTGCGGCGGCAAGGTACTCCGCGACGCCGCTTTCCGTTCGCAATAGATTCCATCACTAGCCAAAGCGGCGTCGCGGAGTACCTTGCCGCCGCACTCCAAATTAAGGCACCGCCGGCTGTGTCAATTAATGCATTGCTACTCGCAATAGGACTCGGTCAGCTTGCGAAAGTGGTAACCCATTGCCGCCAGTCTCATCGAATCAGCAAACGCGCCGCGATGATGCGCCAGCGTCTGAGTGAAGTAGCGCCAGAATTCCCAACGGTCGTGATCGCGAATGCCCAGTTTGAGAGTGATGCGGGTAAGCGACGATAGGTCTCGAAACAAGGTAGTGCCGCGTTGCGATTTCGGACCGTGTTGCGAAACCCGCCGCATGCATTCGAGCGCCCGATCGTAATACTCGCGAGTGTCATAGATCGATCTCAAGATAGACTTGTAACCTTCCACGAGACGAGTTGAATCCATTCGCGTTACGAAGTTCAGATCGGAGTGCGTGTTGCTGCCTCCGCTCTCACCCAACAGCCGGCCCTCACCGCTCAGACGCCGCCATAGTTGCGTGTTGGGCAGCGCCGTCAAAAGCCCGACCATCGCGAGCGGAATCGCGCTGTCTTTAATGAAGGCGGTCATCCGATCGAAGATGTCCTCGGGATCGTTGTCGAATCCTACGATGAAGCCCGCCATTACTTCTATGCCATAGCTCTGAATCGTTTTCACCGAATCAAGCAAGTCGTGGCGAGTGTTCTGGCCTTTCTGTGCCTCTTTCAGACTTGCCTCAACCGGCGTCTCGATACCGAGAAAAGCGCGGTTGAATCCGGATTGTCGCATCCAGTCGAGTAGTTGCTCGTCTTCGGCCAGGTTCACGCTGGCTTCGGTGATAAAGGTGAACGGGCGATCGTGTTTCTCCTGCCAGGCGGCGAGTTCGGGAAGGAATTTCTTAACGTTCTTTTTATTGCCAATGAAATTGTCGTCGACGATGAACACCGTTCCCCGCCACCCGGTCTCACGCAATGCGTCAAGCTCGAGAAGCATCTGCTCGTTGCTCTTGGTTCGCGGAACGCGGCCGTAAATTTCGATGATGTCGCAGAACTCACAATTGAACGGACAGCCGCGCGAGTATTGAACCGACATGGCGCTGTAACGTTTCCTATCGATGAGCTTAAAATCCGGAATGGGCGTCAGGGCCATCGACGGGCGCTCCGGCGCATTATAGACCGGCTTGGCTTCCCCATTTTCCAGATCACGAATGATCTGTGGCAACGTTTCCTCGGCTTCGCCCAATACAACGTGATCGGCGCCAGCCAAAGGCTCCAGCGTGGTGGTGACAAACGGGCCGCCGACCACAATCCGCTTTCCCTTTTCATTGCAAAGCTTGACCACCTGCTCGAGCGAAGGTTTCTGCACAATCATCGCGCTCGCGAATACTACGTCCGCCCAGTCGAGGTCCTTGGGCTTGAGCGATTGCACGTTCATATCCACCAGCCGCCGTTCCCAGGTGTCGGGCAGCAGGGCTGAAACAGTCAGCAGGCCTAGCGGCGGAAAAGCGGATTTCTTGCCTTCAAAAGATAGCGCGTGACGGAAGCTCCAGTAGGTCTCCGGAAACTCCGGATAGACGAGCAGAACCTTCATTGGTGGTCTCCTTCTTTGATTCTTCTGTGAACGCTTTGATTCTCTGCGAGCGTTGTCAAGATATTAGACTCCCGACCCGGGATGTTCAACCGGTTTCGGTGCTTTGACCGTGCCCACGTCTTCTTTGCGAGCTTTGCGGTCCTTTGCGTCTTTGCGCTGAGTATTCTTCACGGGGCTGGAAATACTCAACGCAAAGACGCAAAGGACCGCAAGGCTCGCAAAGAACTAGTGTCCAGAGAGAGGAGGTCAAAGTTAGCGGGGCGGCGATACGGCGACGCTTGAAGTCAACAGCGTGCACAACAGATTACGGACATCAGACCACTCCGGCACGGCCGGAAAGTCGTTCGAATTCTCATAAGAGCCATCTATGTATGCGATTACCTCTACTCGAGTTCCTTTTGGAAAGAGCACCGGTTTCCTGAAGTAATAAGTTGGCTGCCAATCGGATCTGTGCCCTCGCACCCATATCAAAACCTCTTGCGTACCATCAGGTCGGTAAGCAGTCGCTTGCAAGGAAGTGATCGAGGGGTGTGTTGACGGCAGAATCGCGATGGCTTCGCTATTGGTCTGGGCGATTGATGACAAGACTATACGCTGCGGCTGCGTTGATGCAGTGATGATCCCATCGATGTCGTTGATTGTTACCGTACTCACGCGCTTATGCGGCGGAGTTTTTGAAAAGTAGAGACCAAGCGCGCTAAGGTCTTTTGCCGGCTCGCCCGAGCCTCGGTAGTGAATCATCATCGCGAACCCCGTACCCGCAGGGATTAGTTGGGCCGTACCTGACTCGAACGCAACCGGTTTCTGGCCGGGCATCCACTTCGCCAGGATGGCCGGGCGGTTTCCAACCACAGGGGACACACCGCTCACAGGTGCGGGCGCGTCGTCCTGAACCTGCGTCATTGTTTCTCGCGGCCGTTGAGTCTCTTGCGATGTAAGCACAAATACAGTGGCGCAATGGACTACTGCGGGGTTCCCGGGCAGCACATCGACCGCGGTAAGCCACCGGTCTTCCTTCAACGTAGTCGGGAAAGTAACCACTCGCGTCTCGTTGGCATCCGCGGCGACTGTCGTACCGGTCTCCGGTTTCAAGATGAGATCGGGTTTGCCAAGCTGCCAGTCATTCGAGAACAGCGGATCCGAGGGCAGATCCTTGTCTTCACCTTTTGGAGCGCCGCCCTCGACCCAGTTGACTATCAGGTCGATGTCGCGCTGCGTCAAAGTCGGCCCATTGCTGAAGTCACCGTAGCCCTTGACCGCATGCCAGGGCGGCATTCGCTTCTCGAGCACTTCTTCCTTGATAGCCTTTGCCCATGGTCTGGCTTCATCATAAGTCGCCAACGAAAAAGCTATGCCGCCGGGATGATGACAAGTGAGACAGTTGCGCTGAAGAATCCTTACAAGCTCTTTGTTGAATCGGACTTTGGTTGTGATCGGCTCGTGAGCGGAAGAAGATAAGACAAAAGGAAAAAGGCAAAAGGCAATCAAGAGAATCGACGCGGAGATGCGGCGATGCGGAGACACGGCGGCGAACAGCGGCCGCGATAGTGTCACCGCGTCACCCCGTCGCCCCGCCGCTCTGTCTCTGTTCTTTCGTCCCTTCATATCGTTAAGGGCCGACCAACCGCGTCGATTGGATCGGCCCCTGAATCGTAGCTCAATATCGAACAACGTGACTATTTACTCTGGCTGACTGCCTGCGACTTCTCTTGTGGCTTGTCGTAGGTGAAGCTCGTCCAGCCAATCATCATCTCTTCCCAGGTTTGATCGCCCCATCGCACTTCTTTCTTCGGATCGGGGTTGTACTTATTCTTCTCCGAGTTGTCGAAGTGCGCCAGGCAATCCACGCGAGTTCCTTTCGGCGCCGCCACCGGGTCCTTCAATGTATAGTAGGTCTGCCATGCAAAATCATACTTCGGAACCGACAACAGCACTTTCGAAGTGCCGTCCGGATAGGTCGCCTTGAAGATAAAGTCCTTTCCGCGAAGATGCATATGCGGCATCAGCGAATAAATGTGCGCATCCTGTGTGAAGGTATAGGTCGATTCAACCTGGTAATTCGGATCACCGGGTGGAATAACGAACCGCGCATTCATCACGGGGCGGGTCATGACTTCATTCCCGGGAGTCTCCTTCGCAAAAACAAATCCGACGTAGGATTTGTCTTTCGTTTCGGTACCGTTCGGCGTGTAGTGAACCTGGAAGATCAGATCTGATCCCGCCGGGATTTTTTTGGCGAGTCCTTTCGAGATCACCGCGGGCTGCTCGCCCGGCGCATAACCTACGATCAGCCGCTGAGGCTCGTTAGCCTTCTGCGCAAAGACGATTATGTGATGGACGACGCCGCGCACACCGGGTCTAATCTCGGCGGCCTGAATCCATTTGTCTTCTTTGAAGTTCGTCGGCACCTTGAAGTACTTGTACTCGACGACCCCGCTGGCGGGGACCTGGTACTCGTTAGGAAGATAAAACACAACGTCCGGCTTGCCGATATTCCAGCCTTCCAAAAACGCCGGGGCCGGCGGCAAGTCTTTGGCGTTACCTTCTTTCGCGCCCTGGTCGACCCACGCAGTGATGGTCTCTATCTCGTTGTCGGAAAGCCTGCGGTCGTTGGCAAACTCGCCGAAGTGCGGATCGGCGTGCCAGGGCGGCATCACCCGCGTCGCGACTTTTTCTTTGATCGATCGCGCCCACGGCCGCGCGTCCTTGTAGGTCAACAGCGACATCGGCGCTATCTCCCCGGGGCGATGGCACTGCACACAACTGTTGTAGAAAATCGGCGCAACGTCCTTTGTGAATGTAACATTCGCCTTCTTTGTGTCGCCCGGGCCGCTGGCTGAAGCAACGACGCAGAATGCCGTTACCGCGAGGGCAAAGAGAGATGTCGACAGCGCTTTTCTCATAGGGTCTCCTTCGGAACAAGATACGGTGAAGAACTTCAAGAAAGATACTGCATAGGTGAAAAACATGTAAGGGCGGCCCTCCGTGGCCGCCCCTCTTTGGCCGCCCTTCTTTGGTGCACGGCGACACCTGGACCTGCCAAGACGGGCGCGGCCACAGAGGGGCGGCCACGGAGGGCCGCCCCTACATGTGGATTCAATGATTGCTCGGACTACTCGCGCGCGAAGCCGCCTTATTCATTCGTACCGCTTTCATCGTTCGCCCGTTTATCTCAAACGTAAGCCCGGTTACGTCGCCCTTTTCATTCCGGCTGAACGTTACCTGCGCGTCGAAGATTTTGAAGAAGAACCTTGTTTCAGTCTCCGGAAACGCTTCGATTTTGGGCTGACCCGGCGCGGTGAACATCAGCTTGTCGCCTTCGTGGCTGATCGTGAACGTCGCGGGTCCGAGCGCGTATTCGCCGGCGTAAAGGTCGTACAGTTTCGGATCGACCTTGATTGCGTTTCGCACCGGCTGATCCGTAACGTAATCGAAGTAACCGATCATCATCTCGTCATAAGTCGGATCGCCGAAGCGCACGGTCTTCGAAGGATCGGGGTTGTACTTGTTCCTCTCGGAATTGTCGAAGTGCGCGGTCACTATCAGCCTGGTGCCCTTTGGAATCCGAAGCGGCTTCTCGAGCTTGTACAACGTCTGCCAGTTGAAGTTGTAATTGGGGACGAAGATCAACGTTTCGCGCTTGCCGTCGGGATAAACAGCCTCGTATTTCATGTCCTTCCCGCGTACGTGCATATGCGGAAGGAAGGTGAACAGTTCCACGTTGCGGCTGAAGGTGTAGCAGCCCGTCACTTCATGATTGTCGTCGCCGGGAGGAATCTTGAAGTAGTGATTGATCACACCGAATGACGTGAGCATTCTGTCGGGCGGCGCTTTCGCGAAGAAGAGGCCAACGCTCGATCGGTCTTTCTCGACTTTGCCGGTGGTCTTCGAATAATGAACCTGAAGGATAATGTTCGAGCCCGCGGGAATAGACTTTGCCGTGCCCGACGGGAAAATATCGAGGTCCTTTCCCGGAGTGTAGAAGCACAGCGGCAATCCCAACCCTTCCTGCCCGCTGCCCCGCGCGAAGCCGCCGTTTGGCGCGTCACACCCGTTATCGTAAGCGGGAGCGTCGAGCTTGGTGCGAATCAAGGTTCCATCCTGATAAAAAATAGACTGCGCGCTGGGACGGCCCTGCGTCGTTTTCCATTGAGCCTGAAACTGCGGGGTTTGAATGAAAGCGATGACGTGATGAACAACTCTCTTGTTGCCCGGATGAATCTCGGCAGCTCGAATCCACACGTCTTCTTTGAAGCTGGTCGGCATCGTGAAGTTGATGTATTCGTCCGGACCGTTGGCCTCGAGCGTGTACTCATCCTGCATCGAGAGCACAACATCGGGCTTGCCAATCTTCCAGCCATCGGCAAAGCTCGGCGCCGGCGGCAGGTCCCTGGGGTTTCCTTCATTCGCGCCGCTGTCGACCCAGGCTGCCACTGTTTCAATTTCCTGCCTGGTAAGCCTGCGATCGTTTGCGAATTGCCCGTAGTGCGAATCGGCGTGCCAGGGTGGCATCTGCTGCGTGACGACCTTTTCTTTAATCGATTTCGCCCACGGCCGCGCTTCCTTGTAGGTCAGGAGCGACATCGGAGCGAGCTCATTAGGACGATGGCACTCGGTGCAGTGCTTGTAGAAGATCGGCGCCACGTCTTTCGTGAACGTGACGGGCTTGGCGCCGGTCTTATCGCTAGCGTTGCCGGACGGCGAGAAAATCAAACTGGCCGCTCCCAGCATGATTCCCGCGGATAGAATTGAAATCGCTCTTTTCATCCCTATTCCTCCTTCTCCCAACCATAACGAGCGCATGAAGCTCGCGCCAGTTTGAATGTCCGCCGTTCCAATGTCCGACAAACTTCAGTTTGTCGTTCGGCGTCTCATATAGGGTTCAGATCGACAAACTGTGAAGTTTGTCGTACCTCTACTTCGCTCGTATCACACGTCTGATCATCCTAAGATCGTCCCGTCCAACTTCCCTGCTGATGATGAGCGCGACGAGATACAAAACCGATAACGCGACGAGTTTAGCAATTATCAAGAGCTTCGAGGAAGTAAAAAACAGCAGCGACGCGCCATAGATTGCGCCGGCACAAATTGCGATTCGAACCGCCGACCAAAGCGGCATCAGGGCCCCGAATTCCTTCCCCAGATACGCACAGGCGGCGAGGACGCCCACCAGCATTGAAACTGTGGTGGCCGACGCTGCTCCCACTAATCCGAAGCGCGGAATCAACACGGCGTTCAGGACGACGCTCGCTCCAAGGGTCACGACTCCGACAAGCAATGATACTCGGGGATGTCCGCTCGCTGAAATAATAGTCGTCAACACGTACAGCAGCCCGAAAAACAACATGCCAAATGCGACGATGCTCAGAGCGCCGGCCCCGGCTTGATAGGCTTCGCGATAGATGACCCGCAAAACCTCACTGGCGTTCGCCGAGAACAGGGTCGCAGTAAGCGCCATAATCATGATTGAGTAACGGAGAGTGTTGGAAATATAGAGTTGGGTCCGGCTTCGATCGGCTTCGAAGGTGGAACGCGAAACCAGCGGGAAGATCACAAACGTAACCGAGATGATTATCTGATACGTGAGATTCGCTACATCAATTGAAGCGCCATAGAATCCAACGTTTTCGCTCGCTATCTTTGGGTCCGGCGACGACAGCGATTTGATAAGCATCACGTCAACCTTCTGAAGCAGCGTCAAAACGAACGTAAAAAGCAGAAGATATGATTGAAACTTGAACAACTCTCCCGGCCTGACTTCGCCCTTTCGCGCGCCGCCCCTCCCGACGAGCGCCGACAGGGCCAATACGCAACTGGCAGCAAGAGCGAAGCCCCCAACGGCGCCCATAACTCCGAATCCCATCCATACAAAAGCGACGATAAAAGTGAGCTTCAAAGTCGAGTACGCAGCGTCAAGCGACGCCTGCGCCAGGAACCTCTTCTGCCCGTTAAAGTAGCCCGTGTACACCGAGAAAAACGCATACGAAAGCGTGATAAGCGATGCCAGCCGGAGGTAGTTCGTCAACCTTGAATCGTTAAGAAACCTCGCAACAACCGGCGCGAGCAGAAAGAACGCCAACGTCGCGGCTCCGCCAACGTAGACCTGCAGCGCGAGGGCCTTTGCTTTCACGGAGTCCGCTTTCGCCTCTTCCTGAGCGATGTACCTGGAAACCGTTTGATAGGTGCCGGTCACGATGACGGCATTGATGATCGACACCGCGTTTATCACTACCTTGTATATGCCGTAGTTTTCAGGGGTGAGGAGATAGGTGAGTGTAATGGCAATACCATAGCCGCTCGCCATGAACCAAAGCTTGGCGGCGGTAATATAAATTGCTCCTCGGCCGGCGATCGCTCCAATATTATCCGCTGCGATGTTATCGCGTTGCGCCGCCGGCTTTGATTCGTCAGTTGCAACTTGCGTCATGCTTCGTCAGGTGCTCGTCGCTGGTTCGTAGCGCCGTTCTCAGGCGGAAGCTCGCAGGTGTGAGCGCTTGCTCTCATCAGCATCCGCTCGAAGGCGGGGCTACGAACATTATCCGCTAAGGCGCTCGTCAGGATTTGATTGAACCGCTCGCCGATCAGCGCCCAGTCGTAAGCCTGCGCCGAGCGTCGCGCATTCGCAGCAATTCTTCGGCCCAGATTTTCATCTTCGAGAGCAAGCAACAGCTTCTCTCTCAGCGAACAATGATCGCCTGGCTCAAACAGCAGCCCGTTTTCATCGTCGACAATAACATCAGGCAACCCGCCCGTTCGCGCGGCGACAACTACCCGGCCCGCAGCCATCGCCTCCAAACATATCACCGGAGTTCCTTCCGAGCGGCCATCCGCCAGCACACGTGACGGGATCACAACAACATCGCAGGAAGACAGCAACGCTTCACGCTCCAGCGCTCCGACCTGGCCCACAAATCTCGCAGCCACTGACAACTCGCGCGCTCGAGCTTCAAGATCGCGTCGCAGTTCACCGTCGCCGGCAACAACGAGTCGAACACCACGCATGCCGTTCAGTGCGGTCAAGAGCAGATCGACGCCTTTGATTTCAACAAGACGGCCGACAAATAAAACTGTTCGATAGCAAGAGCCCGCTTGTAGGGGCGGCCCTCCGTGGCCGCCCCTCACTGGCAAACAAACTGGGCTTGCAACGAGGGGCGCCCACGGAGAGACGCCCCTACAAGACGCCGGTGATTGTTCGGTGGAATGAAGTTGACCAATCGCTAAAGCACGCTCGGTCACGATTCCCATCGGTATGACTTCGATCTTACTCCCAGCATCCGGAGAAATATTGAGAAGCTTCACTTTCAAATCGGCGCTTACCGCGATCACTCGATCGCTTCCTCGAATGACAAATCTGGCGATGCTGCGGCCCACACGCGACCGGGCAAGAAAGTGCAGCGCTCCGGAATGTTCTACTGCGATGTGCGTTTTGCCGAGCAAGCGCGACGTTATCGAACCGACGAGCCCGGACGGCACGAGCCAATGTGAACAAATCACATCTGCGCGCAGTGACATCGCGAATGCGCGACAGAAAAACCAGAACACCGACGGAAGTGACCAGAGCTTTTTTAACAGGGATGCCGTCGCAAGATGATTCAAATCACGTGACGATTGAAACCCGTCTAGACGGCCCGCCAGAATTGAGCCGGATCTGGTGAGCGTAAATAAATCGGCAGGCCATTCAGTCGAACATTTGTCGGGTGGCGCGAGGACTCTGACATCGAGCTTCTCCGACATGCTGCGAGCGAAGTCGCGAATGTAGCCACAGCTTTCGTCATCTGGCGAAGACGGAAACGAACTGGTCAGAATTAGAAGGACGGGCTTGCGACTATGTTTCAAGTTGGTACTCTGTGCGATCCATTACGTGCAGTATCCGTGCAAATCCGTCGAATCAGCGTCATCCGTGGTCTATCCGTTTCCAAAAGCGTTACTCTCTCGCGGGATCCATAGACCACCGATGACACGGATCTGACGGGTTCACACTGATACTTGCGCTATCGACTGCAGCCAGAAGCCTGTTACTGGAAACGAATTTCCTTCGAAGGTACGCTCGACCTATCAAGTAAAGAATAGCCGGCACTACTTTGATGGGGTTGATACCTGAAACCTCGTCTCCGTAAACGGTCGTTACCGGAACACAGCGAACGCGGAGTCCCGCTCGCAACGCCGCAAAGAACATCTCGGTGGGAAAGCCGTAGCGGTCGTAAAGCTCATCCAGCAACAGGCGTTCAAGGGCCGTCGTTCGAATAACTGTGTAACCGCAATGCGCGTCCAACCCGGCGTTCGAATTCGCATCGAAGCGCGCGGCGACTCGCGTCAAGTAACTGAAAAAGCGATTGCCGATATAACGCAAGCGCGGCATGCGGCCTATCGTACGGCTGTCCAAAAAGCGATTCCCTTTTACATAGTCCGCGCCCGCAATCGCGCAATCCAACAGCCGGCTCAAATCACGGCCATCCATCTGGCCGTCGCCATCCATTACCGCAATCAGATCGACTCCGGCGCCCAGCGCGTGTCGGTAGCCGGTCTTCGTCGCCGCGCCAACACCGCGGTTTCTTTGGTGAGCAAGCACACTCAAACGCTCATCGCTGATTCGCGACAGCGCCTCCAACGAAGAGTCAGTGCTGGCGTCATCAACCGCTACGATCAAGTCAACGAAGCCGGGAATTCGTTTGATCGCGCACTCGATCTGGCGCTGTTCGTTATGAAGCGGCATGACTACCGCGACTTTGTAATCTCGATACATTTGAAGCGTTCCTAGTCTGCCGATTGCCGTTCTGAGCGGCGCAGCCGTGCACGCGAGACGTAAACAACACCTCCCACAATCGCGTTCAGATAGATCGGCGCAAACGCGAGAAGCGAAAAGGTCAGCGCCTGTTCTCGCGAGATGCCGGCGCTGGCGAACAAGACAACGACGGCCCACTCGCGCACACCAAGCCCGCCTACTGAGATCGGCATCAGCCTGACGAGATCAATCAGTGAGATGAATGCGAACATTGTGAGCACTCCGATCGGCATTCCCATCGCCCAGGCGACTACAAAGCAGCCAAGGCTCCACAGGATTCGGATCAACAATGACATCAGCGCCGCGCGAACGAGCAGCGCCCCATCGCTTTTCAACTCGGTCATTGCTTCGATCGTGCGCGCGGCGGCCTCGGCTAATCGGACGAACTTTATTCGCACTCCTAACGCTCGGATCAAGCGCGCCAGCCGCGATGAAACATAACCGCTCATCAGAATTGCTATTGCGATCAGCGCGATCGCCAGAACCGCTTCACTGATGTAGATCATCGGCTCGGTCTGCCCGTATGCTCGCGTCATCAACGTCGCGACCAGCCCGGTCAGCAGCAGCGTAAACACGCCTACCAGACGTTCATACACCAACGTAGAAAGCACCAGCGCCTTGTCGCGCACTTCGCGATCGACATAGATCAGCCGCGCGACATCGCCGCTCACTCCGCCTCCCGGAACAAAACTCGTAAAGAAAAGTCCGATCAGATAGTAAGCAAACAGGCGTTGCGTCTTAAGCCGAGGTCCCTTCGCGGCGAGTATCATTCCCCATCTGTAAGCCATCAGCCACGTCACCGCGAACGACGCGGCTATTGCAATTGGAAGGTAGACTACACGAGTGTTCTTGAGAGCCTCGGCGAGCCCGCGCGCATCGGATTTCATGATGACGAAAAATAGCGCGCCGATTCCGATGGCCACCTGCACGACTCCGCGCAGGTTCAGCTTTCGGGGCCGGCCAATCGTCTTAGCCAGCTTAATCTCTGAAATGGGTTGTTCGGCGCTTTGCATCGTGATCGCGCATCAGCGCTTGCCTCGAGATTTGGAGTGTACGTTTATCCAGATGTGCGCCAGTTCCCGCAAAGTCGAAAGGACGTGGCTCGGTCGAACGGTTGAGCGGCCGGCGGCTCTTGGATAGTGGCGCACGCCAACCTCCGCCAGCCTGAAGCCAAAGTACCTTGCTTTGGCTAGCACTTCGGCGTTGACGAAAAACTTCTTCGATTCAATCGTCACCTTGTCGAAGACCTCGCGTCTGAACAGCTTGAAAGCGCAGTCTATGTCACGCACCCCAATTCTGAACATTATTCTCACAAGCAGGTTGAATCCCCACGATAATACCAGACGCGTAAGGTGATCGAACCGGTAGATGCGAAACCCGCATACAATATCGGCGTCCTCGATCAACGGCAGCAGGCTCTTGATCTCGCCGACGTCAAACTGAAGATCAGAGTCAGTAAAGAAGATCAGTTGATGTCGGGCATTGGTGAAGCCGGTATTCAGCGCTGAGGCGTAGCCACGATTAGGACTGTGATGGAACACACGAATATGCGCGGCGTCCTCGGCGGCCAAGTCATCGGCGATCTTTCCGGTTTGGTCCACGGAACCGTCATCGACGATTATGACCTCCCAGTCGCGCAAGAGCAGCGAGCGCAATGCGTCGGCCATTCGCTTCGCCGCGTTCTCGATATTCTCTTCTTCGTTGTAGGCCGGAAGAACGGCTGAGATGGATTCGAATGGCATAGGTATGGAAAACGGTAAGGACTAAAGCAGCACAAAGAGAATTGCAAATTGCAAATTGCAAAATGCAAATTGCAAATTGAAACTTTTGGTCAAAACGGCGCCTCCCAAATTCTGCAATTTTCAATTTGCAATTTTCATTTTGCAATTTGCAATTTTGCAATTTGCAATTTTCATTTTGCAATTTGCAATTTTCATTTTGCAATTTGCATTTTGCAATTTGCACTCTGCAATTCCCGCTTTTCTATCCCAGGTAGCCGAGTCCTCTCAGACGAGCGCGAATCTCTTCGCTTTCCTCGTCGGTCATCTCCGGCGCCTTGTCCGGCGCGCTGTAGTCGGGACCGATCGCGTCCGACACTCTCGCGGGATTTGCTGCAAGGTACTCCTCCGTGAATATCTCTTCCAACACGCGGCCGTCCATATCCGACGGAACTTCGACTCCAAATGAATGCAGGATAGTCGGCGCGTAATCGATAATGCGAGCGCCTTCGACTCGAGCTCCCCTCCGAAGCTCGGGGCCACGCCCAACCAGTATCCCGTGCATTCGATGATCACCCGAATTGCCGTAGACCGGCGTTATGAACTTGTTCGAAGTGAGATCAAGCGTACCAAGCGGCTTGTTAGCCATATCACTCGGCAGGAACTGGATGTCCGGCGATT
>DATNBZ010000085.1:0-11851 GCA_035607285.1 Blastocatellia bacterium
CCGCAACCAGCCCGGTCTGGGCGTAGTAAGAGCTCGTTGGCCTGATGGCGGCTGCTATCGAATCCCAATCCATCATTCCGTCCTGACATCGAATCGGATGCGCGAGCGCGCCACTGACGACCGCCATCCCGGCCATCTCGAGATTGAACATATGGCTCCGCTCTTCGATGATGACTTCCTGCCCCGGCTCTGTATGAAGCCTTACAGCGATCTGGTTGCCCATGCTGCCCGACGGGACGAACAGAGCGGCCTCCGTGCCCATGATCTCGGCGGCCCGTTCCTGGAGGCGAATAGCCGTCGGGTCTTCGCCGTAAACATCATCGCCCACCTCGGCGCGAGCCATTGCTTCTCGCATCTCATCGGTGGGCTTCGTTACGGTGTCGCTTCGCAGATCGATGTAGTTCACTTTCAATCCTTGCCTCTGCTGACGAGCCTTCTTGCTGATGAACGAGTGTTCACCATCTCACACGTCGCGTCCTGTCATAATGCCGTTCAAAATAACTCACCCCACTGCGGCGAACGCGAACGACCTTGCCGATCGTGTCGACCCTTGTCCGAAAATGTCTATGACGCAGGAATCGCGCAATGTAGTCCGCGGACTCACCAGGCTGAACATCGAGATGAACCAAACAGTACTGAGCGTGAAGCAGAGTGCGCGCGTAGAAATCCTTGTCGCGCGTGAAGAACGTTGGGTGTTTTAATGAGTGCAGCAGAGGGATTACTTCATTCAGGTCTTTCATTCCCGAATGCCCGATATCACTCCCGGTATGCCTAAAGGGTATCTTCAACCAGCGCAGTCGCTCGCGTGCAACCGAATCGATGTTCTCGTCGAGGATGTTCACGCCGCGCGTTGCCGTTTTCCGGCCTTTTGCCTGAAAGGCTCGCCAACCAGCGCGTCTCCTGCCAAACGAATAGCTTCGCCTATCACCGCGTGGTTAATCTTTTGGTCGAATGCCGAACAAATCCAATCCCAGCTCTTTCCTTCGGCGACGTAGTAGATCAAATCCTTAATTAGAATTCGGGTGCCCCTGACCGTGAGTTGCCCGTGGCAAACTTCAGGGTCCGCAACAACGTACTTGCCCATTTCTATTTTGGTCCGCGCCTTCATTATCTAGTTGCTCTTAACGGAGTCTTCAGCGCTGAATTTACCACAGCACCGATATCTGAACAACATTAGACGCCGCGCAATCGATAGGCTCGGTCATGTGGTTTGCAAGAGAACCTTCGGCTTGGTAATAATCAGCGCGGTTCGACTGACAACATCACTGCCGGCAAAACAATATGATAAATCTATCTCCGGGAGTTTTCCGCGAAGCGAGAGCCCGAGTCGCGCCGCACGTCTACCACACGCCCCTGCTGACTTCGCGCATCTTGAGCGAAGCGTCCGGCTTCGATATTCGTCTGAAGGCCGAGATCTTTCAGCGAACGGGCTCATACAAAATCCGAGGACCTCTAAACAAGTTCGCGCATCTCTCCGACGAGCAACGCAGCCGCGGGGTAATCTGTTCATCGGCCGGCAATCACGCGCAGGGCGTCGCGCTCGCGGCGAAGCTGAATAGAATGCGCGCTGTCGTTGTGATGGCCGAGAACGCTACGCCGTCGAAGATCGAAGCGACTCGCGCATACGGCGCGGAAGTCGTGCTGCACGGAATGATCTGGGATGAGGCGAACGAGAAAGCGAAACAGCTCTGCGAAGAACGTGGCCTGACTTACATTCATCCGTTTGATGATCCGCACCTGATAGCCGGCCAGGGAACACTTGGGTTGGAAATATACGAAGACTTTCCCGAGGCTGATGTGGTCGTGGTTCCAATTGGAGGCGGTGGGTTGATCTCGGGTGTTTCGATGGCTCTCAAGGGTTTGAACCCGAAGGTCAGGATCATCGGGGTCGAATCGTCCGGCGCTCCAGCGATGAAGTTGAGCGTCGAAAAAGGGGAGCTTGTGACCCTCGATCAGGTCGATTGCATCATCGACGGGCTGCGCGTAAAACGCGTGGGCGAGCAGACGTTCGATGCGGTCCGTCAGTTCGTAGACGAGCTGGTTGCTCTGCCCGATTCAGAAATCTTCGATGCGCTGATCTGGATCATGCATCACTGCAAACTGGTAGTCGAAGGCGCCGCGGCGGCGCCCGTTGCGGCGGTTCTGAACGGCCTGGTCAATGCGCCTCGCGGTTCAAAAGTCGTTTGCGTTCTCAGCGGCGGTAATGTGAATCTCCAGCAGCTCAAAGGGCTGAAGTGGAATTGACGGCTAACCCTACGGCGTATGTGCTGCGATAACCCCTGCTCACGAGTTGTGTGAAATTTCGCGGCATACTCGTGTTAGAATGAGTGGGAAATGGAAACCCATCCTGAGCTGGAAGCACTCGCTAGGGGGTTACCACAAACGAACATCAGAGTATTTGAATGTCAAGCTTAGCAATCACAACCGTCCTGGAAGCTCGGGCCACTGCAAACGAGTGGCTTATCTCGCATCTCCCCGATCGCTTCGCTGCGGGAATCCCCGAATACGACGACCGCCTTGCCGGTTGGCGCATCCCGGTTTGGCTCGCCTATCCCGGACTTGAGCCTCTCGGTCCAACTGGTGAGCTAGTCGTTGATGAGAACGGCACCGTGAGAACGCATACGCCAATCGATGAGATGAAGGATCGGGCAATCGAACTCTACCGACAGCACCGTGAGCAAATCGAAGCCCCTCTTCTTTAAGCAGGAGACCCGCTACTCGTGCGCACCTGCTTGCCTGCGGATGGTGTTGAGCACCTTTGGCATGCTCGTCGACGAATCCAAGTTGCGGCAGCTTTCTGACTGTTCTCCATTTGGAACAGAGGCGTTCCAGTTAGTCGAGGCGGCACGAAGGCTAGGCTTCACCGCTACTCGCAAACACACGCTTGCATCCGTCGAAGATCTTGTGCGCTTGCTTGATCAAAGGTCGTTCCCCATCGTTTATGTTGATCTATGGCGGCTGCGGGGCGGTCTGAGTGGGCAATACCACTCGTTAGTAGTTGAGGCAATCGAACAGCAAAGCGTCCTGGTTCTAGATCCGTTAGAGGGCGCGCGAGAAATACCGATCGAGGACTTTCAGGCCGCTTGGGAAGAAATGCGTCGCCTCGCGATTGTCGTTGAGCGATGAAGGTACGTGCCGTCAGAACAGAAGCTCTCGTTTGACTCTTTCCACGTCCTTCACTTATAGTCGCACGCTCCAATCATTCAAGTCCCGCGAGCCGCCTCTATGATCCAGCCCGCGAAGTTTGTCGTTTCTTATCCGAGGACCATCATTTCCGCCACCATTGCGATAACCATCATCCATGTCGCCATCATTTTGACTTACGGAATCAGCTTCAACGGCTCGCCCGAAACTCTCGCGCGTAAAGACGAGACTTTTAACTTTTATAACGAAACTCGAAAACTGTTTGGCGACGATCGAGTGATCATCGTAGCCATCACTACCGAAGCGGTCTTCACACCGGCATTCCTCGAACGGCTCGACCGTCTGACAAACAGGCTCGCCGCCGTACCGGGTGTCGACCAGGCTCTGAGCCTGACGAATATCAAAGCGATCAGGCGCGACCAGACGGGCGTCAGCGTCGGGCGGCTGATCGACCTTCGCAGCCCCGGGTTTGTAGACGCCGATCAGCTTGAGAAGCTCAAGCACCAAGTCACGAGCGACCCCTTATACGCCCGACACTACGTTTCGGTTGATGGCCGGACGGCGGCGATCGACGTGTTGCTGAAAAGTTTGAGTGAATCGCAAACTCGAGCCGTAGCCGAACAACTCGAACGCCTGGCGACGTCCGAAGCCAATGGCGACGATGTCTTTCTTTCCGGGATCGCCATCGTCGACGCCCGCGGCATCAAAAGCATGCTTCGCGACATGCTGCTTCTATCTCCAATCGCCGCCGCTCTGTGCTTCGGAGTTTTCCTTCTCGCGTTCCGCAGCCTCTGGGGCGCGCTGCTTCCGATGGCGGCGTTGATAATCGGTCTGATCTGGACGATCGGATTGATGAGCTTGCTGGGCCGGCCGTTTACGCTCGCAACGTTGCCGCTGCCGACGATGCTGATGGCGGTCGGGGGCTCATACATCTTTCATGTCCTGAATCAGTATCGCGTGTCGATGACCGCGCTCAGCCCCGACACAGATCTGAAAAGCGAACATGATGCGTGGCTTAAGGGGCTGTCATTCATAGGTCCGGCGGTGATCGTATCGGGCACCGCTACGATGGCTGGCTTTGGCGCGCTGGCCTCGAGCGCGGTGCCCACGGCGCGAGACATGGGGGTATTCGAAGCGTTGGGAGTGCTGGCGCTGCTCGTTCTCACTGTAGTCTTTATTCCAGCAACGCTTCACCTGCTTCCGCGAGACGCGCTCGGCAAGACCGGCCCGCGCCAGGCCGACTATGCCGTGTCGCTCAACCGCGCGCTGGTGAGCCTGACTGCGTTGATTCTTTTTCGCAGACGCGCGGTATTGATCGCGACTCTGCTCATCACCGTTGTGATCGGGATCGGGGCCGCGTGGCTTCAAGTCAACACCAACTACCTCCAGATATTTCCGAAAGGAAGCGCGACGGTCAAAGATGCCGTTAAGCTTCACGAGCGTTTGGCGGGCGCTGCTACGATTCAGTTGGTCGTCACTCGAGGGCCAGGGTCAGGCGCCCAGGCTGACTTTTTTCGCGCGGCGGCGACGCTCGAGCAGTTCGCGCTTAAGCAGCCCGGAGTCGATTCCGCCCTATCGGTGGTCGACATAGTAAAGCGCGTCAACGCGGTCTTGCCGCGCCGCGACGCTTCTACTCATGATGCGGCGGTTGAGCCGTTCGAAGAGATCCCGGATGACGCCGGGCTCTCGACGATATTTCGCGATTATCTTTCGCAAGACGAGTCGCTTTCTCACCTCGTGAGCGCCAATCGCTCACAACTGGTGATCATACTCCGCGCGAATCTATTCAGCTCGAACGAGCTTCGCGATCTGACCCGGCAGATCGACGAGTGGTCTGTAGTCAATCTTCCAGCGGGAATCACTCAACGCGCGACCGGCTCGATCATTCTGCTCAACGATGCTTCGGATGCTGTCGCGGCTTCCCAGTCTTCGAGCCTGATGATAGCGCTGGTCACGATTTATCTGATGATGGTCGTTTTGTTCCGCTCGTTTGCGACCGGGTTGCTGGCTCTGATCCCAAACTTGATTCCGATCGTGTGGTACTTCGGGGCCCTCGGGTGGAGCGGGACGCCGCTGGACATAACAACCAGCCTTGTCGCGAGCGCGGCGCTCGGACTCGCAGTCGACAATGCGGTTCACATGATTCGCCGCTATCGCCAATGCGTCGCGGAATGCAAACGGCACTCGGCTGAAAACCGTGCCGAGCCCGGCGTTCCTCCGACACCCGACGAAGGAAAGGCGATGTGGTTGACTATGCTAAGGACCGGCAAACCAATGGTGCTTGCTAATGTCATGCTGATCGCGGCGTTTCTGATCTTCGTGCTATCTTCGTTCGTGCCGGTAAGGATAGCGGGACTCCTGTGGGCGTTGACTATCGGCGCATGTCTTGGCGGTGACTTGATTCTCCTGCCAGTGCTGATGAAGTCCAGGATCTTCGCGAGGGTTGCGCTTGGAAGAGACATTCCAGAACTGAAGTAGATTATCAGCAGGTCATTGGACGAAAGAAATGATACAGATAAACGAAGATGGGATGGGAGGAAATCCGTATCTCCCGAGGTCCAGGCGGCGACGATTACTTTTGCTGAGTGCTATCGGCGCGCTGCTGCTGATATGCGATGCCTGCGGTAACAAATCCAACTCTAATAACTCGAACGCGGCCAACGAGAATAAGGCGAAGAGTTCATCGGGTCCCGATGCGGCCTACATCATCGAGCGATATCGAGCGCTGGACAACAGCCGCGACTCGACGACCAAGATGCGGGCGCGAATCTCCGGCTCCATCTCGGAGGAGCTCGCAGCGCCTCGCCAGATTCAGTTCACGATTAATCGAAAGCACGAACCCGACGGGCGTTTAATGATGTTGATCGAGTTCACCTCACCGCCCGAGGAGCGCGATCGTGACGGGCTGATCACCGCATTTCCCGACGGCCGTATCGAAGGACTTCGCTACGTTCAGAGCACCGATAGCTTTGTAGCTGTCAGCGATCCGGCAGGTGAAGACTCGCTCTTCGGCATGACGCTGCAGGAACTCGCTGAAGGCCAGCCCGAGAAGTATGATTTCTCATTGATCGGTGATGACGCATACAACGGCACACCGGTCTATCGCATGAACGGAAAGCTCAAAGCAGGCGCCGAGTCAAAGTTCCCGCGGTTGGAGCTGCTTATCTCCAAGCAGAGTTTCGTGGCGCTCCAGGCGGACTTCTATGACAACCACAACGAGCTTGCGCGACGACTTACGGTGAGCAAGTCGGATCAACTGGCCGGCCACTGGACGCGAACCGCATGGTCGATCGACAATCGCGCACGGCAAAAGAAGATCGACTTTGAGACGATCGATGTGAAGTATGACCAAAACCTGAGCGACTCGGTTTTCACCCGTGAGCATTTGAAGAAGCTTGCGTCACGCTGACGAGCGAGCAATATGCCTACCGACGATCTACTCGCTGTTGTTGGTCGCGCCGATGAGCTGTATAAGCATCGCAGCCAGGCCGAGTCGGTGAGAGAATCGATCATGGTGCTGTCAGGCGCGCGCGGCGGCAGCGATCGTTACGAGGTACAGTGGCGCCTCGCTCGGGCATTCTTCTTTCTGGGCCAGCAGGCGAGCTCGCGTCAATCCGCCCGCCAATTCCACGCGGCCGGCATCGGCGCAGGCGAACGCGCGGTTGCGCTCAATTCCGAACGCGTGGAAGGCCATTTTTGGGTCGGTGTGAATCTTGCCTTGTTTGCTGTGAGCGGCGGTGGCTTGAGAGCACTGCGAGCCCAGCGTTTTGCCAGGATCGAATTGAAGCGAGCGGTCAGCATCAGCGATAAATATCACGACGCAGGTCCACTGCGGGTACTCGCAAGGCTTGAACACAAGAGTCCAAGGCTGCTTGGCGGAAGTCTTAAACGAAGTCGCGAGCTTTTTGATCGCGCGCTTGCGATTGCGCCATGCAACAGCGTCACGCTCCTGTATGCGGCCGAGCTGGCGTTGGACGCAAAAGAGCGTGAACGTGCAACGTCGCTTCTTCAACGGATTCTCGAATCATCAATCGATCCCGATTGGGAATTCGAAAACATTCGCGACCGGGAACTTGCTCGTCAAATGCTCGCGCGACTTCCTTCGAAAGTACTGTAGCCGTCCAGTCTGCGGCAGACTGACGTTGAGCGTGATCGCATGAGGAAAAGTTGGTAGTGGTTCAACTGACTCTTTCAATTACAAGGAAGCATCAACCGCTGATTTTCGCTGACCAGGTTTCGCAGATCTGCGCAGATCAGCGTACCGACGGCGGCGCAGATCAGCGGTTGATTGCGTCGGCGCGACACACTGAACCAATACGGACAGTTCGAGTGCTTGCCGCAGTCTAACCGGACATGGATAAGACTGCGGGCGTGTCGTACAATAAACCAACACAAAGGCTCGGCCGAAGCATCCACAATATCAGGGAGGAGAGTTCATGGGTTTAAGGCGCGTCGTCATAACCGGTATGGGAGCCGTCAGTCCCAACGGGATCGGCCGCGATGCTTATTGGCAGGCGACCGCGGGAGGCGTGAGCGGCACCGGGCCAATCACTTTATTCGATGCATCGAAGCTCTCGTGCAAGGTTGCGGCCGAAGTCAAAGACTTCGACTTCGATCGCTACGTTTCAAAGAAGGACCGTGACCGCGTGCAACGCGCGGTGCCCATGGCTTTCTTCGCCACCGACGAGGCCGCGCAGGAGGCGGGGCTGAATTTCGAATCCATGAGGGAGACCGAGCGCGAGAACATTGGAGTCATCATCGGCACCGGCGCCGGCGGCATTGAATTCGCCGAGCGACAATATAAGCAATATTACGATCGCGCCGATCACGACGCGGCTTACCGGCGAGTCAGCCCGTATTCGATCGTCGCGTCATTCGTCGGGATGCTATCGAGCGAAATAAACATGAATTACAGGCTCCATGGGATGAGCCATGTGGTTTCGACCGGCTGCACCAGCTCCACCGACGCGATGGGCTACGCGTGGAACGCCATCCGCCTCGGCCAGATCGACACCGTGGTGTCGGGCGGTGTTGAAGCCTGCATTACATTCGGGCTGATGACTGCCTTCTGTCGAATGGGAACCGTCACTACAAAGTCAAACGACGATCCCTCGCGCGCGTCGCGGCCGTTCAATGCGGATCGCGATGGGTTCGTGCTTGGCGAAGGCGCCTGGATCGTTATCCTCGAAGAACTCGAACACGCGCTGAACCGCGGTGCGCCGATCTATGCCGAGCTTGTAGGATACGCTTCGACTTGTGACGCTTATCACCGCGTCCAGATTGCGCCGACCGGGCACGATGCCGCGCGAGCGATGCGCATGGCAGTCGAAGGCGCGGGACTCACCATTGACGATATCGACTACCTGAATTTGCACGGCACGGCTACCAAGATAAACGATCGGACGGAATCGGCGGCGGTGCGAATGGCCTTTGGCGACCGGGCGAGAAAGATCCCGGCGAGCTCAACCAAGTCGATGATCGGTCATCCGCAAGGCGCATCGGGAGCCGCCAGCGTAGTGGCGACGCTGATGGCGATGAAGCACAACTACGCGCCTCCGACGATCAACATTCAGACTCCTGATCCCGAATGTGACCTTGATTATGTCCCGAACACCGGCCGCGAAGTTCGCATCGATACCGCGCTCTGCAACTGCATCGCGTTTGGCTCGAAGAACTCGGCGCTGGTGTTCAAGAAGTTTGAGTCGGGTGAGGCCTAAGACCGAATCCTCAAACTAGTTTTACGTTGACGAGAAGATGGCTGCAGACGTGAGCAAGAGGGACAAAGTTGAGCATCACACTTGAACGTATTCGGCGCCTGGTTCAGGAAGGCAAGGTCCGAGTTTCTGAACATGGGTATGACGAGTTGTCGGCCGATGTTATCTTTGCTCGTGATGATAGTCGGGATTGCAGACGCGATTCTTGTAGAGGACTACCCGGAGTATCAGAAAGGTCCGTGTGTCCTGGTATTGGAAAAAGATAGCGGAAACAGGCTCATACATGCCGTTTGGGGGATACCAAAGGGTAAGACAAGTCCGGCGGTTCTGGTGACTGCATACAGACCGGACCCGGAGTTGTGGGAAGAGGGATCCTTGAGGAGAAAGAAATGAAAAAGCGAGTTCGGACCAAACTGGTACATGAAGGAGAGTATGTAGCCGAGGTTGATGTTGAGCTACTGGAGACTGGAGACGAATGGTCTCCGTATCTATCACTGGACGACGCTTACAAACTCGATGATATCAGGGATGCGCTACGCCGGGGCGATGTTAAATTCGCAGCACAGCACAGCCGAGTATTCACCCTTACGCCCATAGCCGTATGAGTCCATTCAGGTTAAGCGCGCGCGGTGCGTGCTCCAGCCGAGATTTCAATGGTTCTGCAGGTCGGATTGTGCCCAGAAAGGAACCTTCTAACTACCACATCCAAAGCTGGGTCCGACTTCACAAAGCACCTATGACAGAAAAGCGAATGAAACGTATCAGGAGTTTTCGTTTGTAGTTGGTTTATGCGGTCATCCGAACAACACAAGAAAGACGTCTTGCGAGAGTGGCGGGAGTCCGCTCCGTTTTGGGCGAAACACGCCGGCGTAGTCCGCTCGATGTTCGCTCCAATCACTCGCGCGCTGATTGAAGCCGGCACAATCAGCGAAGGCCACTTTCTGCTCGACGTAGCAGGTGGCGCGGGCGAGCCCTCGATTTCTCTTTCATCGGTCGTAGGCGCGTCGGGTTCGGTTATCTTCACGGACGCAGTCGCTGAGATGATCACAACAGCCCGGGCTGAAGCGCGCGATCGTGGGATAACAAACATCGAGTTCAGCCAGTGCATAGCCGAGTCAGTGCCGTTCTCGAGCAATACCTTCGACGCGGTTGTTTGCAGGCTGGGAGTCATGTTGTTTCCAGATCCGGTCGCCGCTATCCACGAGGCGTTGAGAGTAGCGAACTCGCGGGGCTCGGTTTCGTACGCGGTCTGGTCAACCAGAGATTCAAATCCATTTTTTCACATCGTGATGGATGTCGTTTCTCGTTACATCGAGTCGCCCACCGAAGATCCGAATGCGCCGGGCGCGTTTCGATTTGCCGAGAGTGGAACACTCGCGCGATTGCTCGCCGACGCGGGAGCGATCGATGTTACAGAGCAGCTTTTGGACTTTGAGCTCGACGCGCCCCTTACGCCGGCGGAGTTCTGGGCTCTTCGAGTCGAGTTAAGCGACACGCTCAGGGCAAAGGTCGCACAGCTTTCGCGGGATCAGCTACTCCGCGTGGAGCAGGAAGTCGCGGAGGCCGGGGAACGGTTCTTCGCATCGGGGCGGATGAAGTTTCCCGGTCAGGTGTTAATCGTGACAGGAGTTAAACCTTGAGCGGGCCGGTCAGTCCTTCGCGTGCTTTGCGGTCCTTTGCGTCTTTGCGCCGAGTATTGTGTATTGAAGGAGCAAGTCCCGATACTCAGCGCAAAGACGCAAAGGACCGCAAAGCACGCAGAGGTTACTTGCAGGAGGTATGAACTGTATGACAAATCGCCACGAGCGTGGAGTCTTCTTCGCGGCGGTCTTCGCGGCGCTAATGGCGCTTGTATCGTTGTCGGATCGGGCCGCTCTTCAGCATACTAACGCTTCGAGTCCGGCAGTTGATCTCTCAATACCCGAACACCCTCTTCTGATTGCTGAGCCGCGCGCCGATGCCGCTCGATATAGGATCGACGCCGGAGAGAGCCGCTTTACAGTGAAGGCTTTCGCCGGTGGGTTCCTGTCAGCGTTCGCTCACGATCACAATATCGCGATTCGCGACTTCAGCGGCGAGGCCGACTTCACTTATGGGACCGTCCAGCCGGCGTCGCTGAGAATAACGATCAAGGCCGGCTCATTATCACTGACGGACAAAGTCAGCTCAGCCGACCGGCAGAAGATCGAGGGGACGATGCGCGATGAAGTGCTGGAGATTACAAAATATCCGGACATTGTCTTCAAGAGCTCCGGAGTCGCCGCTAACAAAACCGGTGACGGGCAATATCAGGCAAGAATCTCCGGCGAGCTTACCCTGCACGGAGTGACAAGGCCGCTCACCATAAACGCGCAGCTTGAATTCGGCGACAAGACCTTGCGCGCGCGCGGCGGGTTTGCGGTAAAGCAATCCAGCTTCGAGATCAAGCCGGTTTCAGTGGCGGGGGGAACCATCAAAGTCAAAGACGAGCTGAAGTTCTCGTTTGATATTGTGGCTCATCCGTAACCGAAAAGTGATGGCGTGATAGGTGAACCGTGATGCGTGATTATTCGCCACGCGCGAGTCTTCCCAGTGCGCCGCCCGGATGCCAGCGCGCGTACTGTTCTCGAGTCAGGCCCTTGTGAGCTTCAAGCGCTACCGACAGCGAACACAGCACATAGATCTTTGCGAGAATGCTCGCTCGCGGTACAAGATTCAACGCGCCGCCTTCGTTCTCGACTCCTGAGTCCAAAAGCACATCCGACATTCGAGCGAGGTCAGACTCGCGATTTCCAGAAACACCCACAATTTTGATGCCGAACTCGCGCAGGATTTCTACTGCTGATAACAGCTCCGGCGTTCCGCCGCTGTTCGAAATTGCGATCACCACATCAGCCGGGCAAACCTGTCCGGCGGAGCCGTGAATGCATTCGGTCGCGTGCAAAAAATACGCGGGCGTTCCGGTGCTCGACAGAAGCGACGCGACGTAGCGCGCAATGTGCTCGCTCTTGCCG
>DATNBZ010000089.1:0-81476 GCA_035607285.1 Blastocatellia bacterium
CACGATGAACCGCGAATGCCGCCCGAGGACCAGGTTCGAACCTGGATGCTCGTGTACTACTCATTCGATAAGCCAAGCCCGCCCACTCAATATTGGCCGAGACTCGGCAAGGAACTTTACGATGGCAGCAAGTCGAGCATGAAAGTCAACGATGACGTTAGGAAGGCCGCGGCCGCGGCGATCGGCGATGCGACTGTGCCTGAAGAAAAGCTGCACCGGCTTTTTGATTTTTGCCGCGCCAAGGTCAAGAACATCAACGACGATGCTTCGGGGCTGACGGAAGCAGATCTGTTGAAACTCAAGAAGAATGAAAGCCCCGCTGATACGCTAAAGCACGGTATCGGCACCGGGCGCGACATAAACTTTTTGTTTGGCGCTCTCGCCAGCGCGGCCGGGTTTGACGCGCGGATCGCGAGGCTCGCCGATCGGAGCGACATCTTCTTCGACATCAACTTTACAAGCACGTACTTTCTCAAGGCTTACAACATCGCGGTAAAAGTCGGAACAGAGTGGAAGTTTTTTGACCCCGCCAGCATGTATGTGCCGTTTGGAATGCTTCGCTGGCAAGAGGAGGGAATGCCCGCGTTGATTTGCGACGCCAAGGAAGCTGGGTTTGTTAAGACTCCGATATCGCCGTCCGAGAAATCCCTTCAGACCCGTTCCGCAACTCTGAAACTAAGCGACGACGGAACACTGGAAGGCGATGTTCGCATCGAGTATAACGGACAGTTCGCGGTCGAGAAGAAAGAGCAAAATGACGATGACTCTCCCGCCCAGCGCGAAGAGAATCTTCGCGACCTGATCAAAGAACAGATGAGCACCGCCGAGGTCTCTAACATCAGGATTGAGAATGTCACCGACCCGGCGAAGCCTTTTGTCTATGCATTTCACGTACGAGTACCGGGCTACGCTCAGCGAACCGGTAAGCGGCTGTTCCTGCAACCGGCGTTTTTCGAGAAGGGAATCGGCAGCGTGTTCTCGTCAAGCTCGCGCAAGCATGCCATCTACTTTCATTATCCATGGATGGAGAATGACACGGTTACGATAGACTTGCCGCCGGGATTCGCCCTCGACAACGCGGATGCGCCGTCGCCGTTCCACTCTGAAAACGTCGCGGACTACAAGGTCAAGATTGCGGTAGTCGGAAAGAACGAAGCGCTGCGATACAACCGGACTTTTAGTTTCACCGGGCTGGTCTTTCCATCGTCCAGTTACGCGGGGTTGAAGCAACTGTTCGATGTGCTTCACGAAAGTGACAATCACACCATTACGCTCAAGCAGGCGGCTGCGAGTCAGTAGGACCGTGAGATGGGACCGAGGAACTGAATTATGAGTACAAATGCTGAAACGCACGTCACCAGGCGCTTTATGCACAGGCTAATGCTCGGCGGTTCACACCTGATCGTCGTGGCGATTCTATTGGCGGTGACCGGGGTTCAAGCGCGAGCCGGCGACGATGTGCCTGGGTGGCTTCGTCAGGCGGCCGCGACCAACACGGCTTCCGGGTACGAGAAGATCGTTCCTGCGGTAGTGCTGTTGAGCGAGCGCGACGTCAGAGTCGAGGAAGACGGGAAGATAACGACGACTGAACGGCTCGCAGTAAAGATCCTTACAAATGAAGGACGCGCCGCCGCGGTTGGCAGTGTCGGGTACGTGACGGACACGGGCAAGGTTCGCGACATGCGCGCGTGGGTGCTGCGGCCGTCGGGCGCAGTGAAGAAATTCAGCAAAGACGAGGTGCTGGATTTGGCCGCTGCTCCTAACGATGTGTTTAACGAAGTTCGAGTCAAGGTGATCTCGGGCCGCGACGAAGTCGAGGTGGGAGCCGTCTTTGGCTGCGAGTGGACGTCAGAGGAGCGTTCGGTATTCACGCAGTTCGACTGGCAGTTTCAGGAGCGCCTGCCCGCGCTGCTGTCCCGCTTCACGATCTCGCTTCCTCCCGGTTGGCGGGCGGAAGGCGTCACGCTGAATCATTCGAAGATCGAGGCGTCGATAACCGGCTCGGCGTACACGTGGGAGTTGCGCGATCTTCCTTACATCGAGGATGAGCCAGCGAGCCCCGAAGTGACGACGATCGCGCCGCGTCTCGCGGTCAGCTACTTCCCTCCGGCCGGAGGAAAGGGTGGCATAGGCAGGGCATTCAATGATTGGAGGGACGTTTCGCGATGGCTTACAGAGCTGAGTGACTCGCAAGCCGGGATTGACGATGCGCTGGCCACAAAGGCCCGGCAATTGACGGCTAATGCAAAGACTGAGCTCGATCGCATAAAGGCGATTGGGCGTTATGCGCAAAGTGTAAACTATGTCGCAATTCAAACCGGCATCGGACGCGGCGGCGGTTACCGGCCTCACTCTTCGATCGATGTGTTTGCGAAGTCCTACGGGGACTGCAAAGACAAGGCGAACCTGATGCGCGCGATGCTCAAGGCGATCGGCATTCAGTCTTATCTTGTCAGCATCTATTCCGGCGACCCGACCTTTGTCCGGGAAGAGTGGCCCTCGCCGCAGCAGTTCAACCACTGCATCATTGCGGTGAAGCTGGCCGATGCAACGCAAGCGGCTACGGTTATCAATCATCCCTCGCTTGGGCGTCTGCTGATCTTCGATCCTACCGATGACAACACTCCGGTCGGAGATCTCCCAAGTCACGAACAGGGAAGCTTTGCGTTGATCGTCGCCGGTGATGCCGGCGCGCTAATGCGAATGCCGACGACGCCGCCGGAGGCAAATCTGCTCGAGCGGCGAGCCGATGTTGTTCTGAGCCCGGATGGTTCGATCACCGCAAGCGTACACGAGCAGGCCGCGGGGCAATCGGCTGTTGCGCAGCGTGGCGAGCTGCGTTCGCGTTCGCGTGCCGACTACGTAAAATTGATCGAGCGATGGGTGACGCGCGGGGCGGAGGGCGCTCGGGTGTCAAAGGTTGAACCGCAAGACAACAGCGCCGACGGGGGCTTTGGGCTCGATGTGAACTTCACTTCGATGAGCTATGGGCAGGTTATGCAGGGTCGATTGCTTGTGTTCAAGCCGGCCATAGTCTCGCGGCGCGAGTCGCTCTTTCTGACTGGAGCGACACGCAAGTATCCGATTGTGCTCGGATCCAGCGCTTATGCGGAGACAGTCAGCGTGAAGCTCCCAAGCGGGTTCGAGGTAGACGAGCTGCCCGACGCGATTAAGCTCGACACGCCGTTTGGAACGTATGCTACGAGCTACGCGGTGAAAGATGGACAGCTTCAGTTCACCCGGTCGCTGATAGTGCGCGGCGCAACGATTTCAGTTTCGGATTATCCCAAGGTCAGGGCTTTCTACGAGCGGATACGCGTTGCCGAGCAATCACCGGTGGTGCTGGCGAGGAAGTGAACGGTAGTGGTTCAGACTTTTCGTGCGGGCGCAATTAACCGCTGATTTTCGCCGCCTTCGGTACGCTGATCTGCGCAGATCGGCGAAATGCAGTCAGCGAAAATCAGCGGTTAATTCTTCCTTAGTGATTGAAAGACTCAGACTGGACCACTACCAACCGGACTAGAATTGTTGCGAAGGTCTGGGTCCGTTGCGCTTTTGCCGAGTGTCACTCGTCTTAAGAATCCTGGAAGATGGCCGCTGCTTCCTCGATGCTCGCGGTCACGTGGCATTGCGGAATGCTCTGAAGGAAAAACCTGCCGTAAGCTTTCGTCCTGATCCGCGGGTCCAATACCGAAAGCACGCCTCGATCGGTCGTCGAACGAATCAGGCGTCCCAAGCCCTGCTTCAACGAGATCGCCGCGTGAGGCACCGAGTATTCATAAAATGAGTTCCCGCCCTGATCGTCGATGTACTTCTGGCGCGCTGCTACTATCGGATCGCTCGGCACCGCGAACGGCAGCTTGGAAATGATCACGCACGAAAGCGCTTCACCCTGGACGTCGACCCCTTGCCAGAAGGATGAGGTGGCAAACAGCACCGCGCCTTCGGTCTTTCGAAAGCGTTCGAGCAATCCTGTTTTCGATCCTTGTCCCTGAATGAAAGTCGGAAAGTCTATGCGGTCCTTGACGCGCTCATAAGTCTCTCGCATCGAGGAGAGACTGGTGAACAGGACAAACGCGCGGCCGCGAGTCGCTTCAACTATGTTAACGATCTCTTCAACCGATGCGTCCAGGAATTCCCGGCTTCGAGGGTCCGGCATGCGCGCGGGAAGATAAAGCACCGCCTGCTTTTTGAAGTCAAAATGAGACTCAACGATAAGCTCGCGAGCGTGCTTGATGCCGAGGCGCCCGCGCAGGAAATCGAAGCTGTTTCCGGCGGTCATCGTAGCGGAGGTCAGCACCGAAGTCTGAATCTTCGCGAAGAGGTTTTCTTCCAGAATGCCGGAAACATCTATTGGTGTTCCATTGATGAAAACGCCTCGCCCGCGCTTCTCACACCAGTAAACGAAGTCCGGCCGATCGCAGGTCACGATGAACTCGAGATCGAACTTCAGGCTCTGTGCGCGGCGAACGATATTGTCCAGTTCCGCCGGCGGGTCCTTTACGACTCCGAGTGTCGTGATCAGGCGGCCGATTGCATTGTTTAGAGCAATGTAAGCTTCGCCGCTTGCAGTAGCCGTCAGGTTGCCTTCCTGATCGGCGCGGATGAAGCGAGAATGTCGCAGCGGATAACGCCCGTCCTGCGAGCCGTACTGACGGCGGCTGAAGCTGCTTCTTTGCGATCGCCAGCCGCTGTCCTGTGAAGCATCACCATCCACGTCATCGTCTGATTCATCTCCGCGAAAGGAGAGCCAAAACGTGTCTGACCGTTGGGCCAGTCGAGCAAGGGCCTTGACTAGTTCTGCTTCCTGGCCGGGTTCCTTTATTGCCAGTTTGTTCGCGTCCTGGATCAGATCAGCCACCCGGTAATTCGATGCGCTGGTTCCAAAGAAGCTGGCGGCTACGTCTTCGAGCTCGTGAGCTTCGTCGAAGATCACCGTGTCATAATCGGGGAGCACAGCTCCGTAATCTCCGCCACGCAACGCGAGGTCGGCGAAGAAGAGATGATGGTTAATGATGACGACGTCCGCCTCCATCGATTCGCGGCGCATACGCGTTATGAAGCACGCGTCGTAGTCCGGGCATTTCTGGCCAAGACAGGTTTCGGCTCGCGCGTCGATCTCACGCCAGAAGGAAAGTTCTTCGGGCAGATCAGTGAGTTCGGCGCGATCGCCCGTCTCGGTTTCCCCGGCCCACTTGCTGATCTCGTCGAAGTAATCGACTTCATCAAGGCCCTGCAGCACCGGGGAACCGGCGGCTTTTTTGAGCCGATAAAGGCACACATAATTCGAGCGGCCCTTCATGCAGGTGACGCGCAACGGACGTGGAATAATCTGCTGAAGAAAGGGAACGTCTTTCTTGTGAAGCTGCTCCTGCAGGTTTTTTGTAGCGGTCGAGACGAGCACGCGGCGTCCGGCGGCGAGCGCGGGAATCAGATAAGCAAGGGTCTTACCGGTTCCGGTGCCGGCTTCAATGAGAGCGGTGCCGCCATCGGAAAGAATGTTTTTGACAGCTTCGGCCATCTCGACCTGGCCGGGCCGGTATTCGTAGTTAGGATGATGTTGGGCGATTAACCCGCCGGGACCAAATACTTCTTCCATTTACTATGCCAGAAACGAGGTGTTTGAGCGATGACTCTCACAGATTGGTGCAGCGCCCTTCTCGCAAATCCTGCAGGCGCTTCCTAAGCGAGATGGTCAACATGGTCCGCAGCTACATCTGTCTGAAATTGGCCATCCCATAGGAGGTCACGATTTGGTCTTACTCGCCAATGCTTCCTTCCTGCGACGATCCTTCAATGCGTCCCAGAGCTCAATAAAACCTTTCCAATGCTCTGCCCTTTGTCCCTCAAGCTTTCCCTTTCGAATAACATCGTTCGCAACTATGTTGAAGACTCTATAACCATACAGCTTATCGATAGTAGCTAAGTCGACGATGCCATCATCGACCAGAACTTTTATTCGCTCGAAGAGGCCCATGTATCGTTCTACGCAACCCCATTCTGTATCATCCTAGGTCCGGTTATTCTGTCTGACCAATCGCCGCCAGGCCGCAAACGCATATGAGTCTCGATATGTTGCCGAAAAACATCATCCAGCCGAAGAATGAACTCGCCACGAGAAATCTTCTTCGATTCCCTCAGTTGCCTGTTGGCAAAAAAGAGACCCCCAGCGGTAATAAGACTTCCACTTGCCGCTGCGATACTTCCGACTGCAATCCATACTAACTCGCCATCCGACATAATTATTTCTCCTCGGCGGTTGCAACCGGTAACCCGCCGCTACCTAACTCTAGATTATGCGCGGCTGCGGACGAGGCGATTCTCATAGATTGGAAAACCGTTCGCGAATTCTTTCACGTGAGTGCGAACGCTCTGCCACGCCGACTTATCATCGAGATTGCAGCCACTCGTCGAAAGCCAATAGCGCGCTCAACTCACCCTCGTTGCGCATGCGCTCAATCATCTCAGTCAGTATCTGCGCCGTCAGCATCGGCAGGGCAGTGCTCGTATCTTGCTCGTCGTACAACGATCCTTCAATCTCGGTCGCGTCTTGAACCAGATGATAGATCGTCATCGCCTTGCCGTCGTATCTCCAAACCTCAGGCACGCCGAGTCCTGCGTAGATTGCGAATTTCGAACGTGAGTCATGGTGCACATCGATCTCAACTGCGATATCGGGCGGCGGGTCGGTTTCAAAGTCTATTTGGATTCTGTTGCCGATCACTGACGCGGTCTGTACATAGAAGCAAGCGTCCGGCTCGTTGCCCTTCTTGCGTTTGCGCTTCCTCATCGTAGCCGAGCCGAACGCGAGGATGTCTATCCGCAGACGCAAGCGGATGCCTGCGATCAGGCTACTGATGAAGGACGCATATTTCTCGTGTTCCGAAGATATGGTCATTATTTGCAAGCTCCCGTTGTCGTAGCTGATTCGCAACCCAGGAGCTTCTCCGACTTGTTCCAGCAGTTCCTCGTACTCGTCCCAGCTCACGTCTTGAAACGTAACTGATGCGCCTTCCGGAAGCTGCGTGACCATATCGTAGTAGCTTGCGATCTGCGTACTCATAAGATTAAACCTATGCCTATTCTTGTTCCTTAGTCAGTTAACTATTTGTGTTGTGCGCGGCTGCGAACCAGGCGATTCTCATAGATCGGGAACCGTTCGCATAGTTCTTTCACGCGGCTGCGGACGCTCGCTTGTACGGAGTCGTTTTCAGAATCAGCAAGCACTTCGCTGATCCAACCGGCGATCACACTCATCTCTTCTTCCTTCATTCCGCGGGTCGTAAGCGCCGGAGTGCCGATTCGAATACCGGATGCCTTCATCGGCGGCTGAGTGTCAAACGGAATCGCATTCTTATTGACGGTGATGGCGGCGCGCTCGAGAGCTTTTTCAGCTTGGGAGCCTGTTATGCCCCGCACGAACACATTGACCAGCATCAGATGATTGTCAGTCCCTCCCGAGACAATCTTGAAACCCGCGCTCGAGAGATCCTCAGCAAGCACCCTGGCGTTCGCGATCACTTGAGCTTGATAGGTCTTGAAACCGGCTTCCAGAGCCTCTTTGAAGCATACGGCCTTGGCGGCAACTACGTGCATCAACGGTCCGCCCTGCACCGTAGGAAATACCGCGCGATCCACTTCCTTCTGAAAATCAGCTCTGCACATCACCATTCCCGCACGCGGTCCGCGCAGGGTTTTGTGAGTGGTGGTGGTTACGAAGTCCATATGAGGAATCGGGCTCGGATGAAGCCCTGCCGCAACAAGCCCCGCGATATGAGCGATATCGGCCATCGAATAAGCCCCCACGTCGCGAGCGATCTTGCCGATTCGTTCGAAGTCGATTATCCGCGAGTACGCCGAAGCGCCGCACAGGATCATCCTTGGTTTGTGCTCGTGAGCAAGCCTTTCGAGTTCGTCGTAATCTATCGTTTCAGCATCGGTGGTTACACCGTAAGGGACGATCTTGTAGCTGCGACCCGAGAAGTTGAGCTTATGCCCGTGCGTAAGATGACCGCCGTGCGCGAGATTCATTCCTAAAATCGTGTCTCCATAGTTGAGCGCCGCCAGATAGACCGCCATGTTCGCCTGTGAACCGGAGTGCGGCTGCACGTTGACGTGCTCGCATCCGAAGATCAGCCTTGCACGGTCGCGAGCGATGTTCTCGGCTACGTCGACGAACTCGCAGCCGCCGTAATAGCGTTTGCCGGGATAGCCTTCGGCGTATTTGTTAGTCAACACCGAACCCATCGCCTCGAGCACTGCTTCCGAAACAAAATTCTCAGAGGCAATCATCTCCAGGTTGTAAGCGAGCCGGCGCTCTTCGTCGGCAATCGTTGCGGCGATTTCGGGGTCAACCTCTGAAAGCGGCCTGTTCATCATCGTAGTCATTCGGTCACCTCACTTGGGAGTCGAGCGTGGGGTCTTGCAGTTCGATAGTATCAAACGCGGGGGCCGGTTGTCAGTCAGTTCATAGGTTTGCGTGGGCTTTACGAGCTTTGCGGTCCTTTGCGAGCTTTGCGTAAAGGAATCTGATTGAGGAAGAAGATACTTTGGCGCAAAGCTCGCAAAGGACCGCAAAGCCCGCAAAGAAATTGATCGGTCCCGTCGGCTACAAGGTGGTTCTAAAGAGGAAGGCCGAACGGGTATTTATTGGAAAAAGGAATTAAGGTTCTCGCGAGATATGACAACCTTAGACTTGAACTTCGGCGCATCGGGCGGGAAGTTGGCATCGCGATTGTTGATCTTGAACTTCAGCGTCGTGCGATTGCCGTAGTTAACCGTCACTTGCGTCTGCGCGGCTGGAAGATCCCGGGACTGTCCCTGCTTTAGGATCACAGTGATCGGTTTGGAATCGTCTACCTGGTACTTGACCCAACTGTCTCCGGTCGCAGCCTCGAGTTTCACGACAAGCGGCTGGCCTTGCGCGAGAGATGCCGGCTGCTGCTCAGGCTGATTAGAACCCGAAGCGCCCTGCGCAGGCGCCGCCGGTTGTTGGGATTGTTTGGGAGCGTTCTTTTCGGCTACCGGAGGTGTTTGCGGTGCACTTTCACCTTTGCCTTGATTCAACTGCTTGACCAGGGCAAGCACAATGAGGGCGATAAAGATCACAATGCCTGCGCTGATGACGATCGTGGGCCAGTTTGTGCGAGCGGGTGACTGGCGAAAAGCCACGGGCTCGTAACGCGCCGACGGTTCCGGCGCGCGCACGGGTTGCTTTGGAGCAATCGAGGGAGACGTCGGCTGCTTTTTTTGTGACTCGATTGACGCCGACCGATTTATGGTAGCGGTTTGCGGCTCTTGTTGGTCCGTGTTTGGCTCGGAGACTTGTTGAAGGTAGAGGGCGATCGCCTCGTCTTCATTCATGTGGACGTGCTTGGCATAGGCTCGAATGAATGAACGTGTAAAAATCCCGCCGGGGAGGGTGGAGAAGTTGTCGGTTTCGATTGCTTTCAGAAAGCGCGTGCCAATTCGCGTTGCGTCGGCAATATCAGCCAGCGTGATACCTTGCTGCTCCCGCTTATGCCTCAGTTCTTCACCCAGTGTAGGCATATCTACCGAGGAGCCTCTCTAACTCCTATCCATAAGTTGAAGTGGGATTTGCAGATGTTCATCTTAAGACAAGCACTTTAGGGGTGTCAAGGAAGTGGCAGTTGCTTGACGCACCCCACACGTTTTGTTAGTTTCAGTCTCTCCGTGAGCACTCTCGCCAAAGCTCGCGCTCAAGCTCAATTCAATCGGCTTAATCGGAGGATTACTACTTATGAACATTGAAGCGCTCGGAATGATAGAGACCAAAGGATTTGTCGGCGCAGTGGAAGCCGCGGATGCGATGGTCAAGGCCGCGAACGTAGTGCTGGTTGGCCGCGAGTACATCGGCGCCGGCTACGTGACCGTGCTTGTGCGCGGTGATGTAGGCGCGGTGAAAGCGGCTACCGATGCCGGCGCCGCTGCGGCCCGCCGCGTCGGCGAGTTAGTCAGCGTTCACGTCATACCGCGCCCTCATAGAGAACTCGAGCAGGTATTGGAAGCAAGCGGAATTGTGAGCGCAACCGCGCAGCTCGCATCGGGCGCGCGAGGGCAGTTGACATCAGGGCACGAGGACGGCAAACGTTCGCTCTCGTCTTCCTCGAAAGAAAAGGCAAAGTAGGGGATGAAAGTCCTTAGTCCTTAGTCCGTAGTCAGTAGTCCGTAGTGCGGGAGGACGCCATTACTACGGACCACGGACTACTGACTACGGACTACTGACTACGGACTACTGACTACGGACTACTGACTACGGACTACTGACTATCATTGCGCAATTGTCATGAGCAGCGACAAGGACCTTCAATCAATCGAACAAGCGAAACAGCTTGTAGAACGCGCCTACGACGCGCAGAAATCACTCGCCGGGTTTCCCCAGGAAAAAGTCGACGCGATTGTCGGAGCGATGGCGCATGCCGCGCTCGCCGACGCCCAGCGGCTCGGTGAGATGGCTCACCTTGAAACCGGCTACGGGTCGGCCGCGGACAAAACAACCAAGAACAGATTCTCAGCGGAACAGATTTACAACTTCATCAAGCCGATGCGAACGGTCGGCGTAGTTCGTCAGACGGACAGCATCATCGAGGTAGCTTCGCCGCGAGGCGTGGTTGCCGCAATTATTCCTTCCACGAACCCTACCTCAACCGCCATCTTCAAGATCCTTATCGCAGTCAAGGCTCGCGACGCGGTGGTGCTCAGCCCACATCCGTCCGCGACAAACTGCATAAACGAAACTGCGCGAGTGATGCGCGAAGCGGGCGAAGCGGCCGGGTTGCCCGCCGGCGCGATTGGCTGCATGACCATTGCTACAATCGAAGGCACGCAGGAGTTGATGAAGCACAAGCGAACGGCGGTGATACTTGCGACTGGCGGTATCGGGCTCGTGCGCGCGGCTTATTCGTCGGGTAAGCCCGCCTTCGGGGTCGGACCAGGGAACGTGCCTGCGATGATCGAGCGCTCGGCTAACGTGACCAAAGCAGTACGAGACATACTCACCGGCAAGACCTTCGACAATGGAACGATCTGTTCTTCGGAGCAAGCGGTGGTCGTCGAGCGAGCCGTTGATCCGCAGGTGCGTGAGAGGTTTGAGGCAGAAGGCGCGCACTTTCTAACCAGGGAACAACAGGACGCCCTGACTCGCGTTGTAGCCACGGCTACCAACACCCTTAATCCGAAGATTGTCGGCAAGCCGGCAAAAACCATAGCCGAGATGGCCGGAATCACGATACCAGACGGAACTCGCGTGATGATGTGCGAGCTCTCCGGCGTCGGCCGCGACTATCCGCTATCGATGGAAAAACTCTCACCTATTCTCGCGTACTACGTAGTCGACACTCTTGAAGAAGGGTGCGAGCGATGCGCCCAAATTCTGAGATACGGCGGAATGGGACATACCGCTTCGATTCACACCGAGAGCCGCGACGCCGCACGCGAATACGGCATTCGAATGCCGGCTTCGCGAGTGATCGTGAATAGCCCGTCGACTCACGGCGCAATCGGGTTTACGACGGACCTCGAGCCGTCGATGACTCTTGGTTGCGGCTCGTGGGGAGGAAACGTCACATCCGACAACATTTCCCCGCGCCATCTCGTCGACATCAAGCGCATCGCTTTCGAGACGCGCCCGATCAATCAGGTTGAGAGAGTGGTTGAGAGAGTTGATGCGCGCCCAGCGGCGCGGCCGGCCGCTGTCGTCGATCGAGCAGAAATCGCCGCGATGGTTGATCGCTTCCTGTCAGAACGCCACATTCACAGGCCTGCGCAGCAAGCACCACCGGCCGTGGCTCCGCCTCAGGCGGCTCCGGCGTTTGACGCCCAAAGGCAAACCTCCGCGCCATCTGCACCCTCAACATCGAACGGCGCGAGCAACGGACGAGTCTATGATTTCGTTTGCGAAGAGGATGTGAAGCGGGCGATAGCGGCTCGCGAAAAAATCTACATCAACAACAAGACAATCATTACTCCTGCTGCTCGCGAACTTGCTGAAGAGCGCGACGTGTTCGCGCGCTCATAAGCTGGTTGACCACAGATCCCCTGTAGATCAACCCAACGCGCGGATGCTGACTATCTTCCAATCCTTTCCATCGTAAGCCAACTTTGCATACGCCCTTTCGTTCGGGTAGCTGAACTTCAACGCTTCGCCAATCTTGTTTGGAGCCCAGGTCCACGAAAACTCAATTCCATGGATTCGGCCTTCGTCGTCCTTGTGAATCTTAATAACCTCAACCAATCGCCTGTCGGCGATCGCGACGACCCACTCATTTTCCTTTTCCAGCATCCAGGCTGCGGATTCCCTGATCCCTCGCTCTGTCAACCACACACGAGTAGCTTCGGTATTCTTTTTGGAATCTTTATCAGGCGATTCAATAGTGATGGTGGCGAGTTCGACCAGCCCCATACTTTTGAACGCGACGTACTTTGGCTGGTACCGCTCGACATCAGAAAGTTTGGCTTGAATCGTACCGGTATTGAGCTTGATGGTTTGTAAGGCCGCAAACATCTCGTGACTCTTCAGAAGTCGTGCGGCCTCTTCCGTGCTCAAATCGTCGTACACGAGCGAACCCGCTCGAGCCGCAAGAGAACACATCATCAGGAACGCAAGGCCCGATAAGAGTTTTGCCAAAAGATCGTGGTGCCGAGACTTCGCCATCGTTTTGTTGTTACTGATTTGTAGCTGCGGCCTGGCCGGCGTTGCAAGCCGCGAGGGAATCGAGGAGCCGAACTAGCCTCACGAGGAGGAGTGGCGTGCTGGAAAGACGGGAGTCCCAATTCTTCGTCTTCCCAACCACCACGGAGTGTTAAAGCATAGCCCTTTGCTCCTGTCATCCACTCGCGGCTTGTAACGCCGGTGACTCTCCGGCCGATTCTGCTTCTGCCTTCAAACCCTGTAGACAGGATTTACATGAAGCCTCCTGTTAATCCTGTGAATCCTGTCGATTCGACAGGTTGATCAGAGGGCGACGACTGCGCGCATCGGAAGCGCCGGCGAGGATCCTCCTTACCCGGATCGATTGGGGCGTGACGATGGACCCCGTGACCTCTCCCCTGCTCCACAAGGATTCAGGTCATCAGGCCCGCGCTCGATCCGGGCGAGGAGAATCCCCCCTGCGGTTACGTCTTCGTGTTGTTCACATCCTGGTCTGGATTTGTCATCGCGGCTTCCTCGTGAATCGCCCTGCGAATCAATAACTCTAAGTTTTCGGCGCTCTGCAGGCTCCTCTTTGGAGGTATTCCGGAGAGCACACGTTCCGGCGCGCAGGAAGACTAGTTCCAATCCCGGTTTATGCGTGAGTAAAACCACGCGGCATTTTTTGATTCGACTGGTCGGGTTTCCGGGAGAGGTGGAACTAGATGAGTGGAAGTGGCGGGCCTCGATCGGTTGGCTCGTCCGATGCCGATGACAGCAACACGAGGCGATAGTGTCGCTGCCGCGGAAGCGCGCTCGAGGGAAAATCATCGAGGTTCGAAAGGCTCGCGTCGTCCGAGCTGCGATTGGATACGGTGCTTATTAATGTTTCGCGGATGGTTTCATCCGGGGTGTTGACGCTTGTATCCGGCAGCGTGAACCCGTTGGCGTAGGCCGATGCGGGCACTCGCGAGAACCGACCTTCGCTGTCCCCGAGCCAGATTACAACACCGTCAGCATGCAGAAGATCTGTCCATATCAGATCGGCGGCGCCATCGTTGTCTATGTCCTGGGCTACAAGAGATCCACGGTCTGCGCTTCCATTATCGAAGTGCAAAACAAGCGGCTTGCCGGTGCGGCTCAGCATTACTTCGACGCTGCGATGCGCCCCCCAGCTAGCGAGCGTTGCCTTGTCCACCAGCCCGTCGGAGTCAAAATCAGAAAGCGCTAATACCTGACCGAACCGAAGCGGTATCGCAGGCTGTGGCAACAACGTGTTTTGAGGTAATGGAGTTGCGCTGACCGAGCAGGCTGAAAGGCTCAGCAGAAAGAATACCGCTTTGGTTGTAAGCCAGCGGGATCTCATTGGTTTCGACTATACCAGAAGAAAAATACTGCCTTCAACAAGTATTAGGACGCCGGATCAATTACGGCGGTCACATAAAAATGTGAATATCGCTCACTCGTCAACAATTCGGGTAGTGGGGTGATCGTGTGTTGTTCGCTCACATTCTCGTTTTCTCCTCTGCGTCCTCGGCGTCCTCTGCGGTTCATTCCGAGCCACTGAGCAGGAAAACCGCGGAGGACGCCGGGGACGCAGAGGGCCGCTTGCGGGCAACACGCTAATACCCCACTACTGGATGGAACGTCATTCCGGTTCTTCCGTGGTTGTTTGCGACCACGTAGCTCTCTTTACTCCTTTGATAGCCGCAAACGACTGCCCGAGTTTGGTCATTTCGCTGGCGCGCAGCGAGGAGAGCCCGAAAGAGGCTTCCAGGGCCAATTCCGTGTCATCAGGCTTTGATTCGCTGACCGTCATTATCAACACACCGTCTTTCGCCGCGAATGAAGACCAGGTTGAATGGACTGACTCGGCGGCTTCAGCCTTGAAGCTCACCTGTACGGTGTAGGTTACCAGCGGCGTGATGAGGCCGGAGCGTTTGTTTATCGCCGTTGCCACCGGTCTAAGAGCTGTCTGGATAATCAGGATCGTCACCAACAGCGCAGACCCAAGCCTGTAATAACCCGCTCCGATTGCCAGCCCCATACTTCCCGCTGCCCACAGCGTCGCCGCGGTGTTGATGCCCTGGATGCTTCCCCCTCGGCGCATGATCACGCCGGCTCCTATGAAACCGATGCCGGTTACAACTCCGGCGGCCACCGCTGCAGGATTATTGGTTGGTCCGAAGCCAAGGAGCGAGATGAGCCCAAATGCGGTCGCGCCCACGGAGACTAACGTATTTGTCTTTATGCCCGCGTTCTTATGATGCCACTGGCGTTCGATGCCGACGAGCATTCCGAACAGCGTGGACATTGCCAGGCGCACGATGATCTCGAAAATCTCAGGCTCACTCATTTTTTAACGCAGATCAAAACCAGTAATGAAGCACAGGTCACAAAACGCGCGAGTCTGCCTTCCATCCTTGCAGTTAGTCTGCGAGACCAAAGGACCCTCACGCGGCGGCGCCGAGATTCTAGCACAGCCCGTCAATGTCGTATTAGAGATGTCGGTCCTTTTAGGTAGAAATATGTTGCGTTACGCAAGACACCAGCGGGATGGGCGCTGCGCGCACTTGCCCTCGCACGCGAGTATTTCGTAGCACAAAATCGCGCGGCAAGAGTGCTGACCTCAATCCATTCGGCTAAGGCGTTCGACCGCTTGATAAGGAGGTGGCGCCGGAAGAACTTCAATTCTTATTCCCGGATATTGATAGAGAAGCAGCCCTGCTTTCCGAACTCCTTCGCTGGACAAGCTGCACCCGGGCGCGACGAGCTCAACATACAGGTCGCGAGCGGGTAAGAAGAAACTTGGCGTGAAACTGTCAACGAACGTGCCGTTCTCGTCCCATTCAACCGCAAAGGTGCGAGGCTTGTGTTGCCACGGTATGCAGAGATCGTCCAGCGTTCGAGCAAATTCCCGTTCGTAGTCGTAGTCGAAATCTACCGGTGCCGCGAAGCTCACCCTCTCGCCGTCACTCAATCCACGGCAGGCGCCAAAATCGCTGGCCACCAGATTGGGGGATTCCGCCCAGAAATTATTTCCGGTGACGTGAACTTCACTCGAGTAGGTCGCATTCATACTCGAATAATAGACCCGCGGCGTTATGCCGGTGTGGCCTCGCTGTTAAGTTTGTATGAATTGTTGCTGCGTGCGGTATTGACTCGCCTATCAGATGCAGTATCCCGCGCAAACCTGTCAAATCCGCGTCATCCGCGGTCTATTCTGCGATACAAGGAGAATCATTCGAGTTTACGCATCAACCGCGGAGAACTCGGTCTTTGTGCTTTCAGACGAATCGTTTTCTTCCGCCGCGGCCGGTACCGTGAAAGTGAATCGCGACCCTCGGCCGAGTTCGCTCGACACCGAAACCTCACCACCGTGCGCCTGCACCAGATGCTTGACGATAGCCAGGCCAAGCCCCGAGCCTTCCGTTTTGCGCGAGCGAGATTTGTCTCCTCGATAAAGCCGTTCGAAGATGCGCGGCAGGTCCAATGCCGAAATCCCCGCACCTGTGTCCTGAATGCTGATGACCGCGCGGCCCTCGCGCTCTTCGGCGGTGATGTGAACCGAGCCTTCGGGTCGATTGAATTTCACTGCGTTGTCGACGAGGTTGTACAGGATCTGCTCGAGCCTGGTGCGATCTGCATGCACCCGCAAGTGTGTGGGCACCGAAGCGGTGATCGATACCTTAGTGTCGGCTCGTCGCGACTCCAGCAGCATGACTACGTCGGCGACGGCTCGCCGAAGATTGACGGGCTTGAGAGCCAACTCGATTTGACCCGACTCGATGGCAGACAAGTCGGAGATGTCCGAGATCAACTCGTTCATCCGCGTAGCGTGTTTGTAAAGCGTGTCGAGGAACCTGGTGTTATGTTCCGGATCATCCATCGCGCCGGTGAGCAAGGTTTCTGAATACGCGAGAATGGCAGTCAATGGAGTGCGCAGCTCGTGCGAAAGGTTTGCGAAGAACTCTCTCCGCACGCGCTCCAGCCGTTCGAGTTGCGTGATGTCGAAAAAGACCCCGACCGCAAGGTCTCCGCCCAGCGGAGCGACGTTCAACTGAAAACTGCGATGCTCCCGGTCAGCCATGTCCACGCGCAACTCAACCGGAATCTTCTCTTCGAGGGCGCGTCTGAACGCGCTATTGATTGCGGGATCGCGAGTCGCATCTGTCAATCGATACTTGCGGACTGAGTTGTTCGAATCGCCCTCAACCGATTGCGATTGAACTGTCACGTGTTCTCGTAGCTCGCGCGCCTCACCGCGAGCGCCCACCTGCGACGAGACTTGCCCGCGGAGCGTCGCGGGTTTTGCAATGTCGGTTTCGCGAAGCTTGAATATTCGCGCAGCCGCTTCGTTGTAAAGAGCGATGCCGAACTGGGAATTCACGATAACCACACCCTCGCGCATTGTCGCCAGAACGCCGGCCATCAGTCGGTTGGTCTCTTCGGTGATCGCAGTTTGACGTTGCACTTCGCTGAGGGCCTGACTGTAGCGGCCGAGAGCATAACGCGAAACAAGAAAGGTCATCACCACGACAACGACGACCGTTATTATGTGGGAGCTGACGATAGACAGACTCGGAAACAACACAGTCTTGATGGTTTCATAGATCGCAAAAAGCAGCAGCGCCGCCAGCGTAACAATCCAGACTCGTCGTTCGATGTCTTTCATAAGATCAGAAGTTAGTCAGTAGTCCGTAGTCAGTAGTCAGTAGTCAGTAGTCAGTAGTCCGTAGTCAGTAGTCCGTAGTCAGTGACTCGTTGTGCCATCCAGCTACGGACTACTGACTACGGACTACGGACTAATGAATGACTCCTCCTCACGCTTCCTGTCTCTCATTCGCCACAAGCCTGTATCCTACGCCAGTGACGGTTTCAATAAGCGATGGCTCACCCAGCTTTTGCCGCAGCCGCCGAATGTGCACGTCCAGCGTCCGAGAGTCGCCGAAGTAGTTCATTCCCCACACGCGATCCAACAGAACTTCGCGAGTCAATACGCGTCCCTGGTTGCGGGCCAGCTCCGATAACAACGCGAACTCCTTCCGTGTCATTCTTATTTCACGGCTTTGATAAGTGACTCGAAACGTCGATGGATCAATTCGCAGCACGCCGTTGTCGAAGGCCGGCCGTTCAGTCTCCACGCCCTCTGTCCGGCGCAAAGCCGCATTGATTCGCGCAACAAGCTCGCGCATGCTGAACGGCTTTGTTATGTAATCATCGGCCCCCATATTCAAGCCGAGCACCTTGTCGGTTTCATCGGCGCGAGCCGTCAGCATTATGATTGGGACCTGTGCCGTTGGCAGCTCCGCGCGGAGCCGCCGGCAAATTTCGAATCCGCTCATGTGCGGCAGGTTCAGATCCAGGAGTATCAAGCTTGGCGGGCCGTTGAAAATGAGTTCGAGCGCGTCTTCGCCGGTCGTCGCGATTCGCACTCGAAACCCTTCACGCTCGAGATTGTAGCGAATCGAATCCGCAATGTCTTCGTCATCCTCGACAATGAGAATGTTGCGAACCCTTGTCTCGTCAACTCCAATTGCCATACTGAATGTCTGAAGCTTATCGCGCGCGCCGTCAATGTTCAATTTGAGGCTCCTCTATTTTTGAATCCAACCAACGCAGTTGGTGGATTATTCATATTCGACCTACAAAAACATGACTGTGGCCGGGCCGCTTCGAAATCCCACCAACGGAGTTGGTGGCTGGAGTTTGGACATTTTGCCGTCTCAATCTCTTGCCTTACCAACTATAAGGGCCATGGCGACTCGGCGCTTTTCAACTCCGACGCAATGGCCCCGAGCCCTCTATGACTGGGCAGTCCTTCACTCATAAGCATCGACGGCGTGGTGACAACGAAGCTTCGGGAGTCTCGCATCTCCGCGCTCGGTTTTCTGATAAAGGCTTCATCAGAACTTGTAGATCACATCAAACTGCATGCGATTGATGTAACGATTATCGGGAGAGTTCAGCACGATCTTGTTCGCGCGTTGCGAGAACAAGCCGGTCCATTGAAACTGAACGTTGTTGGCAATCTGATACGCTACAGTAGGCATGTGAGCTCGGCTGTTGGACGCCAGGATGTCGCTGAAGTTGAACGGCACCAGCACCGCATCCTGCTCTATGCGCGTGTAGTAATACCCAAGCAGCCAGTCGCCTTTCTCCCTGGTCTGGCCCACCTGTCCGCCCACCCAGAAAGCATCCTTCTCATCCTTCACCCGGCCCGTTGCGTTATGCACGTAGTCGAAAGTGAAGCTGACGGGCCAGCGTCCGCTTGCTTGCCAGGTCACATTGCCGAGAACATCTACCAGATTGAAGCCGGCGAGAAATCCGATCGGCGTTCCCGCGGCGTTCCTCAGTAGCCGGTTCGTGGTGCCCAACGCGCCGTTCTGATTTCCGGTCACGCCGGCGCCGTTTTGTATTCCGCCGTTTACCTGGGTCGTCGCGGCGCCCAGCAAACCTACAATCTGGTCCGCGTGATTCCAATCATAATAAGCAAGATTCACATTCGCCGAAACTACGTGAGAGAACTGCCAGTCTGTCTGCGCCTGCCCGCCGTAGAGCACCCCGTCTTTGCCGCCGGACACTTCATTGAACGGCAGCTCGAACGCGACCAGCTTGATCTGTCGCAGAGGCGTCTTGGTTTTGAAGTACAAGGCCTCGGACGCGCCTTCAACATTGATGTCGTCGTCCCAAACCATCTGAGTGCGCCTGAACGTGGGTTCGAATTTTCCTGCGACCAATTGCAGTCCTACGTTGTCGGTCTTCGAGTCATAGCGAATAAACGCGCGTTCGAGCGCGAAGGGCTTTCGCTCAAACGCATCCGTGAACGTCTGATTTGTGGTGATCGGGTCGGTGAATATGCCGCTCGCCAGTCGCATTCCCCAATCAAAATGCTTATCGATAGTCCCATCGAGAGCGAGCCTCGCGCGTATGCGAAGTCTATTACGATCCGCGGACTCGGTCACCGCATCGAAGCCCTGATTCCGAAACGTCTCAGCCCTGAAGCGAAGATCACCGCTGAATCGAATCGCTCCGAACTTCTTATACAGTTCGTCGACTTTCTTCTGGGCATCCGACGGCGAAGGCTGATCCTTCGCGGGCGTCTTAGCCTGATTCGCGGCAGTCGCCAACTGAGGCTGCCCGTCCAGAGGTTGCTTGCTCTGCGTCTGAGCGGCGTCGGCCGTGCGAGCGCCGTCGGTCGCATCGCCCTTCTTCTCGACCATGTCACGCAGAGTCTTGAGCTCGAGTTGTTGCCGCTCGATTAACTGCTCCATAGCTTTCAAGCGGTCTTCGACGCTTGGCGACGCGGCGGTGCTTTCATCGCCTTTAGAGCCTTTAGAGTTAGCAGTCTTTTCCTCGACTCTTGTGGGATGCTTCGTCGAGTCTGCGACGTTTCGCGCAAGCTCCTTGGCGGGCGATTGCTGCCGGGCGCTGATGTGAGTCGAGCCAAGCAGCAAAGCCATAATGAGACAGAATATCGTTCCTGCTTTTGTTCGCATTGAGATCTCCTTGTGAGCAGAGAGTTCTTGTTTAGCGCTCATAACGGATCGTCAGAGCAGAATAATTCCGAGAACCACGGTAGTGTTGGTTGAAGTACCGAACGTATTGTTCGAACTACGATCAGAATTGTTTACGCAATTTCGGCTAGACGTTCTGCTGATTATCTGGTCGGGCCACATAGAGTCGCCATTATCCGGTAGTCATGTAAAAACCGGGTTATGGCGACGTTTCAATATTGTTAATTCTAGATCGACCGGTGAAGACGCCGTTGATTTGGACTGCGGCGGCAAGGTACTCCGAGACGCCGCTTTTGTCTGATGATTGATTCTGATCGGAAACAAAAAGCGGCGTCGCGGAGTACCTTGCCGCCGCAGTCCAAATCACACTCTCAGCCATGTTCGTAGTCCGGCCTTCAGGCGGAAGTTCGTATCTTGCCTTCACGTCGAATACGAACTTCCGCCTGAAGGCCGAACTACGAACTGTCTCACACGCTCGAGTCAGAAGTACGCGGCCTGTTATCGGCTGCACTCAAGCGGCGCGCCAATCACCGAGGCGTGAACACTCGTCGCAAAAGAAACAGAAACAAAACTGCACCCAGGACTGAAAGTAACAACCCGCCCAGGCTGAAGACGCGAGAGTCATTCCTCCAGATCAGACCCCCAATGAGCGTCCCAACAACCGAGCCTACGATAGCCAGGATAATGGATGTGATCAGGCCCACAGCCTCTTCTCTACGCGTCACCCGATGCGCAACCGCCCCGGCGACAAACCCAATCAAGATCGCGCAAGCCAGGGTGATCCATCTCACCTTATAGGTCGTGCCCCACATCGAGAGGTCTTCAGTAGCGTTCCCGGCGCGTCTGTCAGTTTGGATTAGGAACAGAGCGAACTTGTTCCCCGCCATCCAGAGTTTCGTTGAATGAAGTAGCATTGCGGAATCCTCCCGAATTGACTTCGGATGATAGCATTCCGACGAGGCCCGCGGATCGCGAAAAAAAACTTCGCCAAAATGACGAATCTGTAACAGGAATTACGTCATGTGTTCATGGGGGTCTTAGGAAATCCGCTGCATCTACGCGAGTTGTTTCAGACATTGCCACGCCGCGCGCCGTTGAGCGGCCGGCGCAAAGTCTTTTCCCTGGACCATCGTGCCGATTTGATCCGCGATCCCATAATATCGAAGCTTAATCATCAGCCGCTCCGGATCTGGATGTCCGTAAGCTCGCGCCACGGACGCAACGAAGGTTTCACCAAACTCGACAAACAGATACATGAAATCGTAATCCGCATCTCCCCAATTGACGTCTCCAAAGTCGAGTACCCCAGCGATGGAATCATTTTCCATTAGGATGTGCTCGTGACTCAAATCGGCGTGGAGCACCACAGGCTGAAACGAGAAGTTTTCGGGCGCGCTCATATAAGCCTCAAATTGGCTGGTGACTAGCCGAGCAACATGAGATTCGAGCCTCGAGAAAACTTCTCGCTTTGCCGCGTCGAGATACTCCTGGGCCGCTGCAAGCGCATCTTCACGCGGCAACAATGCATCAAGCGGAGCGCCCGGCTTGATACTGTGAAGCGCTAGCAGGAAGGCCGCAATGGCCTCTGCCAATCGGTCCCGTTGGGTGTTGGAAAGCCGACGCAAGTCAAGGGCCCTGCCGCGCAGATATCGATAGACAGCATAGCCGTGTGCGACCGCGGACGAATGCTCAACCACGTTCAAGTACAGCGGTACGGGAAGCGGAAGGTGATCCGCAGCGAACTCCAGGAATCTGATCTCGCGATCGAGCTCCGGCCAACAAGAGGCACGCTTAGGAAATCTGAAGACCAATTCGTCGTCGACGAGGTACGACACGCAATTCCACCCCTCGCCCAGGAATCGGTGAGAGTTTATGTTGAGACTTCGATTCTCGAAGGCGATTTGCTTCCAATCAACCTGCATCGACATAAGTTGATTCTATAGCGATGATATTTCTGCAGACTAGGGACCAGGAGAGAGCCGCACACCGAGCAAGTGGGGCGAGCGAAACGCTGAAACGCGGAGCAGCAGATAACTATGGGTGTCACCACACCGAGTGTTTGATTACCTGGCCGCGGGACATGTAAATAATTTGCTCGCAAATATTAGTCACGTAATCCGCGATGCGTTCGAGGTGCTTGATTACGAAAAGCCATTGCACGCCGCGGTCGACCAACGAAGAATCGCGGGACATCGCGGAGATCAATTCAGCATAGAAGATGTCGTATAACGAATCGACTTCATCGTCTCGTTCGATTGTTGCTCGGGCCTTTTCGGGGTCGCCTGAGGTGAAGGCGTCGAGGCCGTCGATCAACATTCCCTGAACCGTCGTCGACATCCTTGAAAGATCCAAGGCTAACTCGAGTTGAGGTTGGTTGTTCAAGGAAAGCGCGTGCTTGGCTATGTTCACCGTGTGATCTGCTATGCGCTCGACCATCGGGGCGGTGCGGGCTACTGAGATCACGAAGCGCAGGTCGGACGCCGCAGGTTGCTTGAGCACCAGAACGTCTACACACATCTGATCCAGCTCGAGCTCCATGCCGTCAATGGCGTCGTCTTCGCGGATGACGCGTTCGGCCAGGTTCGAGTCGCGTTCCTCGAGCGCTCGCATTGAGAGCATTATCGCTTTTTCAGCGGCGCCGCCCATTACCAGAAGCTTGTCGCGAATCTGGTTTAGATTCTCTTCGATTAGTCGTTTGTGCATAAAAGAAGTCCGTAGTCAGTAGTCAGTAGTCAGTAGTCCGTAGTCCGTAGTCAGTGGTTCAGTAGTTAGTAGTCCGTAGTCAGTAGTCAGTAGTCAGTAGTCAGTAGTCAGTAGTCAGTAGTCCGTAGCTGTGGATCGGTAATCAGTGGTCGGTAGCTAGTTGTTAATGATCGTGCGCTCGATTACAAGAGCCACGGACTACTGACTACGGACTACTGACTACGGACTACTGACTACGGACTACGGACTATTCCCTTTATCCAAATCTCCCGGTGATGTAGTCCTCCGTCATTTGTTTGTCCGGCTTTGTGAACATCTTTTCCGTGTCGTTGAACTCTACCATCTCGCCAAGCCAGAAGAAGGCTGTCAGGTCCGACACGCGAGCCGCTTGCTGCATGTTGTGCGTGACTATCACGATAGTGTAGCGCTCTTTGAGATCGACGATCAGCTCCTCGATCTTTTGCGTGGCTATCGGGTCGAGCGCCGAGCAGGGCTCGTCCATCAAAACCACTTCAGGTTCTACCGCGAGAGCGCGCGCGATGCAAAGCCGTTGCTGCTGGCCCCCCGACAGTCCATACGCCGATTCCTTCAGCCGATCTTTGACTTCTTCCCAGATCGCCGCGGCTCTCAGGCTGGCTTCAACTCGCTCGGCCAGCTCGCTCTTTGAACGTGTGAGGTTGTTGATCTTCAGGCCGTAGGCGACGTTGTCGAAAATCGAGCGCGGGAAGGGATTCGATTTTTGAAAGACCATCCCCGCACGCCGCCGGAGAGAAACAACGTCGGTGCCCGGCGCATAGATGTCTTCGCCGTCCATTTCGACGCGACCCTCGACGCGAGTCCCAGGTATCACGTCGTTCATGCGGTTGAGCGTTCGAAGCAACGTCGACTTGCCGCAGCCGGAGGGCCCGATGAACGCGGTCACCTGGTTCGGTGGAATTGAAAGAGTGATGTTCTTCAGCGCGCGAGTCTTGCCGTAATAGAAATTGAGGTTCTCGATCGACATCTTAGCTTGCGTCTTGACGGGCGCGGCGGAGCGATCGGCCTTCAACTCGAGGTCGGGACGCGTACGAGGCCGAAGCTCGCTGATTCGCGGCAACACGGCTGAAGATGAGGAACCTATGTTGTGAATGTTTTCGTCCTCTTCGTTTGATTCTTGAGTGGATGTATTCATCATTATATTCAAATCATGTATGGAGTGTGCGCCAGATGACGGGTTGATATGAAGTCTCTGATGCGTGAAACGATTTCATCGCGCACTCGGCGGAATACTTCCAATTGTTCTTCTTCCGTGCCCTGGGCGGAGGCGGGGTCGTCAAAGCTCCAGTGAAGCTTCGACGCGCCGCCGGGGAAGACGGGGCAAGACTCTCGCGCGTTATCGCACACGGTAACGACGTAATCGAAATGTTCGCCCATCATCTCTACAACTGACTTCGAGCGCTGTGCGCTGATATCCATAGCAATTTCAGCCATCACTCTAACCGCCGTTGGATTTATTCTCGTGGGAGTGGTGCCGGCGCTTGACGCTTCGAACCGGTCGCCCGCCAGCTCGCGCAAAGCTCCTTCTGCCATTTGACTGCGGCACGAGTTGCCGGTGCACAGGAAGAGCACGCGAGTTTTTGTCTGCTGTTTGGTTTCGTGTTCACTCATAAAATCAGTCATCAATCCTCTGCGTCCTCCGGGGTTGATTCCCAGCACCGATCAAGAAAACCGCAGAGGACGCTGAGGACTGCGCCGAGCGCAACGCACTATCGGTTACGCTTGCTGATGCCGGTTCCGTGTAAGAAGCCTCACCGCTATGTTCAACGCCAGAATCATCGTCACCAGCACCAGCGTGGCCGCCCAGGCCATGTCGTGCCACTCCTCGTACGGCGATTGCGCATAATAGTAAATCTGATAAGTCAGTGACGCCATCGGCTGAAAGACATTCGTGCTCAAGTAGTTCAGCCCCAGGGCGGTGAACAAGAGCGGGGCCGTCTCTCCGGCTATTCGCGCGATTGCCAGCATCGCACCGGTGGCGACGCCGCTTGCGGCCGTTCGCAACACGACGCCCAGTGTCACCCGCCATCTGGGCGCGCCCAGAGCGAGCCCTGCCTCTCTCAAGCTGTGAGGCACCAGCCTGATCATCTCTTCGGTGGTGCGAGCTACAATGGGCATCATCATTATTCCCAGCGCAACGCCGCCGGACAGGGCAGAGAAGTAGCCCATTGGATGAACCATCACCGTCCACACAAACACACCGACGAGTATCGAAGGAGCCCCGGTGAGCGTGTCGATCAGAAAACGAAGCAGAAGGCCAAACTTGTTGGAGCCAAACTCTGACAAATAGATTCCGCCCAGAATGCCTACGGGCATGCCGATCGCAGATCCGAGGGCGATTAGAATGGCCGAGCCAACTATGGCGTTTGCGATCCCGCTGTTCGGCTCACCTATCGGCTTTGGCGAGTTCACCAGGAAGCCAAGACTCAAGCCGCGCAATCCGCCCCAAAAGATGTACCCAAGGATGAAGAAAAGCGACGCAACCGCGAACAGCGCGCACAAGCCTGTGAGCACCGTCATCGTGTTGTTGAGCAGTTTTCGACGGCCCAGACTAGGCATGTCCCCCCCTTCCTTCACCGCGAGTCACGCTCCACACCAACAAACGCGCCAGCATATTTATGATGAACGTCACGAAGAACAGAATCAGCCCCAGCTCGATGAGCGACTGTAAATAAATCTCCGATGTTGCTTCGGTGAACTCGTTTGCGATTACAGAGGCGATCGAATACGAAGGGTCGAACAGTGAAGCCGATATTTGTGATCTGTTGCCGATCACCATCGTAACTGCCATGGTTTCGCCGATTGCCCGCCCGAGTCCGAGGATGATGGCTCCCGAAATACCGGACCTGGCATTCTGCAAGACGATAAGGGTAGCTTCCCATTTGGTGGAGCCGAGGGCCAGCGAGGCCTCACGTTGTGTCCCCGGCACGGCGCGCAGAACGTCAGTCGTTACCGCGGTTATTATCGGAAGAACCATTATCGAAAGAATGAGCCCGGCGGTGAGCAGACCGAGGCCGTTTTGATTCCCCTGAAACAGCGGGAGGAATCCGAACGTGGATTGCAAAGCCGGATAGACGTGATTGCGCAGCGTCGGCGCAAGCACAAAGATTCCCCACAGTCCGTAGACGACCGAAGGTATGGCTGCCAGCAACTGCACGAGAAACAGGATGGGGTTTGACAGTTTTCGCGGCGCCTTCTCGACCAGGAAGATCGCGACACCGAGGCTAACCGGCACTGAGATGAGCAGGGCGATGACCGACGACACCGCCGTGCCATATATGAAAGGCAACGCGGCGAACTGTTCCTTGACCGGATCCCAGACCGAGCGGCTCAGAAACCCAAAGCCGAATTTCGCGAAGGGCAGCTTTGAATTGATCGCCATCTCGACCATGATCAAGACCGCGAGGCCGGCGATCAGGACGGCAAAGAACCCGGTGGACCATTTGAACAACGGGTCGCCAATGCGCGGCCGGGCCCTCAGACTCGAGCGTGCCCGGCCTAATGGTAAGTGTGGCTGGTTCGGCGTTAGTGAGGGGGCCGAACCTTCTCCTGCCAGCGGTTGTCCCATGGTGGAAGTTACGAAGAGAATTCCGAACGCAAAGGCGCAAAGGTCCGCAAAGATCGCTAAGGCTGCTAGCTTGCGCGAAGCGGCTTGCCCTGGTAAGTGATCGACTTGATCTTCTGCTCGGCTTTGGCTGCGACCTCTGCCGGCAACGGGGCGTAGAGCAACGGCTTTGTCATCTGCTCGCCGTCGTGTATTGCCCACCACAGAAAGTTCACCAACGCCGCTCCCTTGGCTTGATCGTCCTGATTCTTGTAGACAAGGAAGTACGTGAACGAAGAGACTGGGTATGCGTCTTTGCCCGATGCATTAGTAATTGAGACCCTCAGGTCGTCGGGCATTTGGCCGGCTGCTCCCGCGGCCGCGGCAGTCACCGACTCGAGAGAAGGTTTTACGAATTCCCCCGATGAGTTTTTGACCGATGCGTAAGGCAGCTTGTTCTGCTCGGCATAAATCAACTCGACGTAGCCGAGAGAGTTTGGAGTTTGCTTCACCTGTCCGGTCACGCCTTCGTTGCCTTTTGCGGCGGTGCCGATTGCAGGCCAATTCACCATTGCGCCCACGCCGATCTTCTCCTTCCACTCGGCGCTCACCTTGGACAAGTAATCGGTCCAGACATACGAAGTCCCGCTTCCGTCCGAGCGACGGACTACGTTGATGGCTGTATCCGGAAAGGAGACGCCGGGGTTAGAAGAGGCAATTGCCGCATCATTCCACTTGGTGATCTTGCCAAGATAGATTCCCGCTATGGCGTCGGGGGTAAGTTTGAGATCGGTGGTGACGGACGGGAGATTGTAGGTGACAACAACGGCGCCAAGCACGGTTGGAATGTGGAGGATTTCCCCTGGTGCTGCCTTCAACTCTTCGTCCTTCATCGGCGCATCAGATCCACCGAAATCAACGGTCTTCGCTGTGATCTGCTTGATCCCACCGCCCGAGCCGATTGACTGATAATCAAATTTCGCGCTAGGCGTGATCTTGTTGTACTCGCTAAACCATTTCTGATAGAGCGGATTCGGAAAGGTCGCGCCGGCGCCCTGCAGCTTTACTTCTGAATTGGCGCCGCCGGTCGACCCGGAACCGCAGCCGATCAAGGCGAGACTCAACGCTCCCACGATCAGCACAGTGGCCGTGACGCGCAGATAATTGTTCTTCATTAGAATGCAGTCCTCCTGAAATGGGGGTTTTAACTTCAAGAGGAATTATAGTGAGGGGGTGTTAAGACCCTGCGACGGGCATGTTAATTTCATGTGAACAAGTAGAATGAGGGTGAGCTGGCGCCTGTTCTTCGATAGCGGGTTGGACTGAGAGTGAGACCTCAGAGCGGGTTATTTATTGTTGCTTGCGCTCTTACGCTCACCTTCGTGGGGCGCGGTGTATCCGTTGCGAGTACGAGCGATCAATCGGCGGCTGCCGGAGTTGACCTGAACTTTCACAGCGCGGAACGTGCCGTCCTTTTTGGAATTGGATGGATAGTAGCCGAGAGAATACTGGGTGCGAAGGTCAGTCGAGATCTGATCAGCTATGGCATGGACTTCTGAGAGTTCTCGTGGGAAGAAAGCTTTGCCACCGGTTTCTTCGGCGAGTTTGTTTAGCAGTGTTTCAGCCTTGTCCTTCGCGCTCTTCTTGAAGAGGCCGGAGTCCCGGTCCAGATCGCTTACAAAGCCGATCAGATAGATCTGAACGTCGATCTCTCGAAGGTGATTCACAACCTCGTTGAACTTGTAATAGCTGTCGTTGTCGAGACCGTCGGTTACGACCAGCACAGCCTTGCGCCGATTCTTGCCTTCCTTGCTAGCGTAATCAGCGGCGAGATACAGCGCGTCGAGCATCGCAGTCTGCCGCGACGCCACGAGGCCATTAAGCGTATCGATCACATCGTTGACGTCGCCGGTGAATTCTTCCAGAAGCTCGGGCTGGTCCTTGAATTCTATGACCGCCATTTCATCACCGGAGCGCCCCTCCTTCACCAAATTCGACGAAGCCTTCACTACCGTATCGAGCTTCGGCCGCATCGAGCCCGACGTATCGATTGCGAAAACAAGCGAGACCGGCACTTGTTCGCGGCTGAAGAATTCGATCTTCTGCGGAACCTTGTCTTCGCTGACGGTGAACTCGTCTTGCTTCAAGTCCATCGCCGGTTTGTTAGCCGGGTCGACTACGGTAACGTCGAGCAGCACAAGGACCCTGCCGAGAGTTATGGTGTCATCGTCCTTCTGCGGCTGCTGTTCTTCGTCTCTTTGTTTTGATTCTGATTTTTGCAGCTTTGGCTTGTCGGGACGCTGCTGACCGCGTGCCATCGATGGAGCGCGGAGACTTGGGGACAAAAGAAAGAGAATCGCGATTGCGAAGATTGAGAACGCCAGCCTGAAGGTTGCGAGCTTCATAAGCGAATTCTACTCCCGTGATGCGTGCCTTGGAAACTGGGACTCCGACGGTTGGGATGCGCAACCGCACCGGAACCGTTGCCGAGAGAACGTGACTGGAAGGACAAATTGCGGGATTTACTGCCTGGATTCACTTCTTAAACGTCTGGTATCCGTCTCGATAGGTTAGCGATAGCCGGCCCAATCCTCGAGGTGGATTCACCTTGACCTGAACCTTGTGCCATCTGGCTTCGCTTTGAAGATCTGTCGGATAGAAGCCAATCGAATACTGATGTCGAAGCTCCAAAGCTATCCGCGTGCATATCTCGACAAGCTCCGGCTCGTTATAGCCGTTCGGAAAGAACGCGCGGCCGCCGGTCATCCGTGTGATCTCTTCAAGCACCGAGCGCCCGAACCCCGCAAGCGAATCATTGGCGGGGTCAGTAATGCCTATCGCATAGATTTGAACGTCGGCTTCTTTGACTCGATTGCGCAGTTCTTTATAAGTGTAGCGGCTGTTGTTGTCCTGGCCGTCGGAGATTATCAGCAGCGCTTTCTTGTGATGGCGGCCCTGCTGGACTTTTTCAACTGCAATGTAAGCCGCGTCATAGAGCGCCGTCGAGCCACGCGGGTTTACAAACATCAAATGGCCGACAATGTTGTCTCCGGAGGTAGTGAAGTCCTGCACCAGCTTGGCGCGATCGTTGAACCCAATCAGGAAGAAGTCGTCGTCATTATGCGAGGTATCGATGAACCGGCGAAGCGCGCGAATCGACCGGTTAATTCGGTCCTTCATCGAGCCGGAGACATCGTAGACGATGCCGAGAGAGACCGGCGCATCATCGTCAGTGAAGTGCGCGATCTGCTGCTTGACCTTATCGTCGAAGACTTCGAAGTGATCCTTGCTCAGCCCGGTGACGAATCTTTGATAGGGATCGGTGACGCTGATAGTGACGTTGACGATGTCGCCGGTGATGATGATCTTTTCATCTTTGGGCTTTTGAAGCTTTGTGTCGTCGGGCTTGGCGGCGGCGCTCTTCTCGCCGGCGCTGGCATTGACGGGCGTTCGCTTCTCATCGGAAGACGACTTTGCCGGCTCGGCTTGAGGGGCTTTTGAAGCAGGGCCCTTATCCTGCCAGGCGAATGCAACGAGGAATTGGGACGAAGCTATAACCAGAAGAGCAGTCAGGAAGAAGCACGGGAATTTCGTTTTCATGACGGTGCCCCCGTTCTAACGTGCAGCCTAAAACGATGCTGCACGGTTGAGCCCGGCATCGAACGTCTCACCAGGCATCAGGCGGCTCATTGTCGCCACTACAGAATTGCTCGGCTATGCAAAACGGTCCCGATCAGAACGACCGGCTGTGTGCTGCAACGCGAACCGTTTGACTCTGCGCGTCCACGTGCAGCTTCATAATAGCCATAAAAAAAATCTGAGGCAAGCATAAGTGTGCGCTTTCCCGGATTTTCTGTGGCCCTCCCCATGGGCACTTACATCCGGTGAAGCCTCTGTCAAATGCCAAAGAGAAACACGAGGGATTCTATCGATCAGATAAGGGGCTCATTCTGACGATGATCGCCGGTGAGCCGGCGGCGATCTCGACATCGCTCGTGTAAGGCTGTCTGGCCAGAGCTTTCGCTCTCAGGAGGTACCGGCCGGGTGGAACGGGTTTGTTGAGCACGAACTCGCCTTCGCCGTTGGTGCTGCCCCAGGTCAACAGAGTGCGCTCGGTTACATTAGGTTCTCCGATCGCCAGCAGCCCGATGAGCGCGCCGGCGATCGGCTTGCCGTCGGTAGCCTTCACGACGCCGCGAACGGTGAGGAGTTTTGACGCTTCGACGATGGCGGGCGTTGAGGCGGTTATCTGGCGTTCGGCGCCCGCGCGGGTGAGTTGAGCGAGCATCTCGCCGATCAGATGCGCCGGCCGCAGAAATCCAACAGCACCGTATCGGCGATAGTCGTCAGGGAATCCATCGCCGTCTTTGTCGATGGGCTGTTCATCCGCGACCACCTTTGTGGGGATCCCGACGAGTTTGCCGTCGCTGTTAACCGCGGCGCCGCCGCTGTTTCCGTGAATAACACGAGCATCGGTCTTGATCCAATTCCCGAGGATGTCTTTGCCTTCGACGACTCCTCTATTGACGGTCACCGTCGAGCCGCCTTTTTGGGGAAAGCCGATGATGAAGAGTTCATCCAGCAGTTTGATCTTGCGCACGTCCGCAATCTCTATTGCGGGAAAAACGAATGAACTCTTGATTACATTGCCGGCGGCGTCCGATTCGACTCGCAGCAGCGCAAGATCGTATTCCCGGTTTAACAGCACCGGCTTGACCCTGTAGCGCGTCAATGAAGAAATCGCATCATCGCGGGAAAGGCTGAACACTATTTCATCGTAGAGCTTGCCGGTGCGATCGTTTGTGATGACATGGCAGTTTGTCACCACTATTCCATCTCGTCGCACGACGACGGCAGACCCTCGAGGACGTGCCGGCTGACCGGGAGGATCGAAGGAATTGCGAACCAGAATCAGTCCGATGGATGCGGTGGCCTGAGAGACGAGCGCGCGCGTTTCCGGCGTTATGCCCGCGTCCCTTCTCCCTTGCTGAGGGGACGACGCAACAAGCTCACACATCGCCGCAACGGTGAGGATCGTGGCAGTTACCAGCTTGAATATATCGCGCGCTGTCTTCGTCAATTGTGTTTCAGCCGGATTTCAAACGGGGCAAATTCGCCGGATTTCAACTTACCGCCGCCGCCATTGTCGGGCACCGCGACCACGGAACCGCCCTTGGAATCTCTGTCTTTCCCTGACGCCAGAATTATGTCGCGTGAGCGGACCTTGTTATTCTCATCTTGCGGGATAACCGGTGTGGCGTTCTTCACAATACCTGCCTGCAGCTCGGCGGCGGCTGTCGTAGCCGATTCCGACAGACACCTGCCGGGTTCCTTGAGCGCGGCATCGAGGTACGGGATTCGATCGCGTGACATCACAACCTGAAGCACCTCGGTCCCTTTCTCCTGATCAAATTCGATCGCGTCTCCGCCGGGCGGTATGTCATAGCGTTGCTCAGGGTGTACCGCATTGTCGGCAGCTTCGGGGTAGGGAAACAGGATGCAACGCTTTCCGCCGGGAGCGATGTTCAGGACATAAACGAACCCGTCAAAGTTGCTTGCGAATTGGATCTTGATCTGATCTCCGGACTTGAATTCCGCGCCCGGATCAACCGGAACCAGGGAGCCGCCGACGTTCTTGAACACGACTATGCTCATTGCGTCGGAAGTCTTTTTGATGAACATGCCTCGCGCGCGGCTGGCTTCGCTGGGTTTCTGGACCGGTTTCTTTCCGGCGTCCACCGCGGAGGCGCTCACACCAACTAGCAACAGCGCGACTGTTATAAGCTTTATTACAATTCTCATTGTTTCATGCTCCTTTCGGTTTTCGGATCACTCCGCGTGCGTGAGTTCGATTGTAGCGATTAGCTCTTCGTTGTCTTTGAGGTTTGTGTTTTGCACGCGTGTTGCGTACCGAACCGCTTTCTGGCCGGGGATCTTCAACTCCCCGGTCATCTGCTCGACCTTTTGCTGAGAGCTTGCGATCAGGCGTTCCACGACATCGCTCTTAACGGAAGCGTACGGCTTCGCTATCTGATTAGGGAGCGTCGTGATTTTGTCGCGGCTGAAGATCACGATAAGTGTTTCCGTTCCGGCGGGCGGCGTCATCTGGAACCAGCAATCCTTCGGATCTTCAAAGCCCTGACAGTAAGATGGCACACTGTACTCTTTGTCCTTGACCACGTAGTTCTGACCCTTGTTTATGCGAAGGTCGGGAAACAACATTACTCCGTCCTTGCCGTGCGGCTGGTTGATTATGTAAAGGTAGCCGTTTTGATTCGTCGTGATCCCAAGCTTGAGTTTGTCACCAGTTTGAAATTCTTTAGTCGAATCCGTTTCTTCCTGATTGGCTTCATCGACTCGCCTCACGATATGCCATTGAAGCGTGAGCGGCGCAGCCTTCTGAGTCTTCGGAGCGGGATGGGTGGGCTTGCGATCTGGTTTCTTTACTCGATTCACCGTGACTACCGAGTACCACAGTGGCGCGCCTTGCTTTTGAGCCTCGACCGGGCGGACCAGCAGACTAGGTGCGACGATCGCCGAAACCGCCACAGCTACCGCGCAAGCTGCCGATGAATGAAATCGAATTGTTTTCATAAGCTCGCTATTTAGTACGCGCCTGCAAACGGGACTGGATTCTGGAATCGTTGGCCGAAATCGCGCACCGAAACCCTACCGGCGCGCTCTTGCCCGGCGGAAAGATCCTCGGGAGATGATTTCGGTAGGAGGTTCGCGCCTCATTGTATCTGGTAGCGTTGAGAAATGTAGCGCCTCTCACGACTCTATCGTCCAGATTGTAATTAGAGTCGGGCTTTTCATTGCCTTCATATGGTTTATACGGCGCGTCGACCCATTCGAGAGCGTTGCCTGACATATTCAATACGCCATAAGGGCTTCGATCCTTGTTTGCCTCAGTCACCGGCACCGGTTTGCCTGTCGCGATATTTGCTCGGCCGGCTGGAGAATCGTCGCCCCAGGAATACAGATGTTTCCGGGCAGCTATCGGGTCCCAGGAAGCGGCCTTCTCCCACTCAGCCTCGGTTGGCAGGCGTTTGCCCGCCCAGCTTGCGTACGCAAGCGCATCTTCGAAAGTAACGCCCAATACCGGGTACTCAGGTTTCTCGGTGAAATAATTCGCGTCCCACGCCGGGTTCGGCGGCGCCGCGTGATGAGTCTCGTCACAAAACTTCTTGTACTGTGCGTTGGTGACTTCGCATTTGTCGATGTAGTAAGCAGGCAACACGACTTTGTGCGCCGGCCGTTCGTCAGCTTCGAAATTGTCGGAGCCCATTTCAAACTCGCCGGCAGGAATGGGTGTCATTTGGCCGACATAGTCAATCTCGGGCAGTAGCTGCGCGTCGCAAGTGCGCAACTCGCCCTTCGCTCCGGTGATCGTCGTTATGAAGTCGGCAAAACCTTCGTGTGAAACCCGCAGGTTCAACGTGCCCGGTTCGAGTCCCGACAGCTTTAGACCGCCGTCATTGGCAACCGCGTCGCGGCGAGCCTCGTTGATAAAAACCTGACTGCCGGCAGGTACGCCCTTCACAACTAATGAGAAGCCCGAGGAACTCGGTGAAAGGACGAGATACAGAATGACCGCGATGACGGCAACAACCCCCACGCCTCCACCCCAGATCAACTTGCTCGGACCCTTGTCAGGTTTGCTGAAGACCTCAGCATCTCGCGAATCGTTAGTCTGATCATGCAGTTTGCCGGCATCATCACCGATCGCGGGTTGGGGGTTGCGTGTGAGCGAGATCCGATTAGGGCTTTCCGGAGAAAAGGTCAGCTCGGTTGCCGCGAATGCTTTTACGCCATCGTGAGCCGATGACATCGCGGATGGCGGTTGGCCGGTGAAGGCTCCGCCGCTTTCAGATCTGGTTTCATAATTCGCGCGGTCGCTTGTGGGTCGTGGCGCGCTGGGTCCGCCGAGCCTGCCGGTGACCGCTCCGCCCATCACTTGTGTGCCGCTATGCAATGCCCAGCTTAATCCGTCGGCGAACGCCTGAACCTCCGAGGTGCGCGCGTTCCGATCGCGTTGTAGTCCATCCATCACCGCTCGTTCAACGGATTCACTCACTGACGGCGCGGCTGCGCCCAGGCGGATCGGCTCGCTCATCACGCGCTTCATCATCACCGCTTGAGGATTCTCACCTTCGAATGGCAAGCGCCCGCTCAACATTTCGTAAGCTATAATTGCGAGAGAGTAGATGTCTGACCGGCCGTCAAGGGTCTCACCCATCAACTGCTCCGGCGACATATACACCGGCGTGCCGAGAACGAAGCCCGTCTTGGTCAGGTTGTCAGCGCCCTCGTCGGCGACTGTCTTAGCGATGCCGAAATCAAGCACCTTCACGAAGTCGGCATCCGAGCCACGCCGTGTGATCATCACGTTATCGGGCTTCAGGTCGCGATGAACGATCCCAAGGGCGTGCGCGGCGGCAAGCGCTTCCGCGATTTGAGATGTGATGTGCACTACGCGATCGACTGGCAGCACGCGCTGATCTGCGATCAATCTCGAAAGCGGCTGACCGTCGATGAGCTCCATCACGAGAAACAGCAGGCCGTCCTCGGTTTGACCGAAATCATGGATGGTCACCGCGTGAACATTGTCGATCCGGCTGGAGTTCTTGGCCTCGCGTTTGAACCTCGCGATCGCATCGTCGTTGCCGGTGGACAACGCTGTGAGAAGCTTGACCGCGCACGTCCGGCTGATACCGGTATGAACCGCGCGGTAGATTGCGCCCATCCCTCCCTGGCCGATCTTTCGAATCAGCCTGTACCGTCCATCCAGTAGTCTACCTAACATTGGATCGGGGTCGGCCGGATCGATCAGAGTGAGTTCGGTATGGTCGACGGCGCACACGTCAGACGAGTCGTCGAAGGCTTTGCCGCATTGCGGGCAGACTTTCATGCGCAGACCAGGGATAGACCCAATTGAGGAAATTCTTTCAACGCGAAAGCTATATTAGCCGGTAGGCTTTGTCAAGATACAGCACTTTGAAAAAATGCCAATACCCGTTCAGATACCGAAGATATGGAGAAAGGAAATGCCCTTCGAATGCTGAAATGCGAGAACCGGAATCAAGCGATCGAGACTGTGTCACCCGAATAAACGCAAGCGAGCCGGGGAGATGAGAACCACAGATGAACACCGATGGACACAGATATTCCTTTGATCCGTGTTCATCCGTGTTCATCTGTGGCTCCGGAATCAGGCGATCGAGACCGCGTCAAACGAAGCCGAGCCGTAAACGCAAGCGAGCCGGCGAGATGAGAACCACAGATGAACACCGATGGACACAGATATTCCTTTGATCCGTGTTCATCCGTGTTCATCTGTGGTTCCTTTTCCCAACTATGGCGAGCAGTTCAGCTCACGACGCCGTGCGCTTATCCGGGGTCGCGTTTCCCTGCCGGTCGATCATGCGGTAAAGCGTCTTTCGATCGACGCCCATGACCTGAGCGGCGCGCGACTTGTTCCCTCCCACTGCGCCAAGCACGCGAACCAGGTAGCTGGATTCGAGCTGGTCCAAAGTCGGCAATTCACCGTCGGGGATCACCTCGTTCATCACCGATGTCACACGCGGTGTCGAAACGAGTTCGGACGGCAAATCCTCGAGCCTGATGATCCCGCCACTCAGCGCAGCAAGTCGCTGCATCAGGTGTTTCAGCTCGCGGATGTTTCCAGGCCAGTGATATCGCTCCAGAGCGAGCAGCGCATCCTTAGTGATCGAAAGGCGGCGCGATGGAGCGCTGTATTGCGCCAGAAACGTCAGCACCATCGGGCGAACATCCTCGCGGCGATCACGGAGCGGCGGCAACATAATCGATACGCCCTGAAGACGGTACAGAAGGTCCTGACGGAAGAGTCCCTGCTCGACGAGCGATTGAGGGTCTCGATTTGTTGCGGAGAGAACGCGAACGTTCACACGCTTCTTGGTGTTCGTTCCAAGCGGCCGGAACTCGCCCTCCTGTAAGACTCGCAGAAGCTTGACCTGAAACGCGGGACTGGTTTCGGTCACTTCGTCCAGCAGAAGCGTTCCACCGTCAGCTTCTTCAAACAAGCCGCGACGAGCGTTTTCGGCTCCGGTAAATGCCCCTCGCGTATGGCCGAAAAGCTCTGACTCGAGCAGCGTGTCGGGCAATGCTCCACAGTTGACTGCAACGAACGGCTTCTCAGCGCGCGGGCTCTTGCGATGTATGAGCCTCGCTATCAGTTCCTTGCCCGTCCCGGATTCGCCGCGAATCATCACCGGCAAATGAGTGACCGCAACGCGCGCGGCTGTCTTTACCACGTCGATCATCACCGGGCTGTTGCCGAGTATTTCCTGTTGCGGAGATCTCAGGGCCTCAATAGGAACAAGCTTGCTCGGATAGCGGCGTTGTTCGACCGCTGAAGCGATGGCCTGAATCACCCCGATCGAGAAGGGCTTGCAAATGTAATCATTGGCGCCGTGCTGAACGGCTTCGATGGCTGCCTCGACCGAAGCCTGACCGGTCATCAGCACGATCTCGGCCTGTGAGTGCAAGGTCCCGCGAAACGCCCTCAGCACCTCGAATCCGTTCATCCCTTCCATCACAACGTCGCTAAAGACGAGATCGAAGTCGTGCTCGGCTCCAAGGTCCATCGCCTCCCTGCCGCTCGCGGCGCAACAAACCTGATACCCGCGGTCCGCCATCGCAGCGCGAACCAGTTCAAGAATTGGTTGTTCGTCATCTACTACCAGTATTTTCATAGCAGCCTTACTTGCAGAGTTTGAAAGTGAGGTTGCGGGCAAGCTCTGTGCCGTCTCTTCTGACATATTGAATCTCCCACTTAGATGGAACTAGTCTTCGATTCAGCCGATATCACTGCGGAGCGTTGCCACATTTGCTCTATGACCGTTGGGGCTCAAGTCATCGCCGTGCGGTTCGCGTCCGACAGATAAAGTACATCGAAAGAGGGCAATTCAGGGGTCACAAGGAGGAACAGAAACGTGGTCGGGGAACCTCGTGCCTCTTGGGTGTGGCCATTCTACTCAATGGCGGGCATGCGATCAAGAGTAGTTAAGGCCTTCCCTAAACCGGTACTGTGAGTTTCTATTGAAACGGTCGAATCTGCTGTGCTAGGTTGGCAAGGAAGGCTGGTCGGTTCAGATGTATCAAGCCACCTACGGTTTTTCCTGGCGCAGTACACCCCGTAACGCAGGTGCAATGTGAAAACTTGATAGATCGTTTGCGATGTGGGCTCTTGAAAACAAGCGACGCGGAGGATGGAGCGATGACGGCTCCAGTGAGAATTGAGTAAGCAGACAGTAACGAAAACTCATGAGAAAGCGAGTGAGCCGGATTCCGACAACTCGCTTGCGGTATGGCTGCGTCTTCAACGGTCGCTTGCGGACAAGAACGCAATTGCGCTAACCACGCTGAGTCGCGACGGCGCGGCAATTGGGCGTATCGAGAACGACAACAGCATCTGCCGCGCAATGCGGGTTTCGGCGGACCACGCGCCGCTCTGCGCGACGGATTGCGGACGGGCATATAGTAATGCGGTCGCCGCCGGCAAGCAGTTCGACTTTACCTGCCATGCCGGACTGCATTGCTTCGCAATCCCCGTGGCAATCGATCAGAAGCAGTTGGTAATACTGGGCGGAAGATCATTCGCCTCGACCTCGGAATATACGGAGTTTCTCCGTCGCTACGAGGAGCTACCGGCCGTCCAGAATGGCGACTGCCTCAAGAACATAAAGTTCATCGACTCTCGCGAGTTGGAGCAGGCTGCTGATCTCGTTGGCTCGACCGCTTCGTATCACTTTCAAAACGCACGGAAGACGGATCTTCAACCGGTACACGTCTCCCAGGGACCTCCAACACTTTTGGACGCCCAGTTGGAAATCGTTCGGCTGACCGATCAGCTCGAAAACAGGAGGCAATCGATCGGGCAGTTCTATGAGTTTCTTCGAACGATAGCATCCACCCTGGAATCGCAGAAGGTATATGAATCGCTCCTGGCGAGATTCAGCGAAATCATGAAAGCGGAGCGAAGCTCGCTGATGATTCTGAATCAGGAATCCAACGAGCTTATCCTGGAAGCGGCTCTGGGGGCCGATCCTGAGACTCTTCGCTCGGTTCCGGTCATGCTTGGCGATCCAATCGCCGGAGCGGTTCTGGCCAGCGGAACGCCGCTGGTGGTACGAGACGCTGATAACGACCCGCGTATCACGCGCGCCGCCCCGGGGCGCTACAGGACGAAATCTTTTATCAGTTATCCGATAACGCTTGGGCTTCGCAAGATCGGTGTGCTCAATCTTACGGATCGAGCGGACGGGCTTCCCTACGAGAACGACGACCTGACTATGCTGGACATGATCGCCCCTCATCTGGCGCTGATAATCGACAGAACGGAATGGGCCAAAAAAGCGGAGGCGTTTCAGCAAATGTCTTTAACGGATCCGCTGACCGGGTTGCCCAATCGGCGCTATCTCCAGGAGCGGCTCTTTGAAGAAGTCGAGCGGTCCAAGCGCTATGACACGCCGTTGTCTTTTATGATAATCGATGTCGATCGGTTCAAGAGCTACAACGATATCTATGGTCACACGAATGCCGACCGCGTGCTGGTAAAGACTGCCCAGATACTGCGCGCTTCGATTCGCGCGATAGATATGTCCGCCAGATTCGCCGGTGACGAGTTTTGCGTCGTGTTGCCGGAAACCGAACTCGGCGATGCCGCGCGCATCGCTGAACGATTGCGAAAATCCGTGTGTGAGACGGAATACAGTCGTGAACAGGGCGATCCGATGGCGCGGGTTACCATCAGCATAGGAATTTCCTCCTTCAGCGCTTCGCGGCAAAGCCCGCTTGCAATTATGGACACGGCGGACCGGGCGCTGTATCAAGCAAAAGCGCGAGGGCGCAATTGCGTTGCGATTTATGAGGACACCAACTCCGCAGGCTAGAAGATGAGCGAAACACCCGCACAGATCCTGAGCCGTCTCTCGCGGGACGAGTTCGTTGGCCGCGACGCCGAGGTGCGGATAGTCTGCGACCTTGCGTTGAGGGCGTCGTCGTCAAATGCCCTTCTGCTCGGTGCTCCGCGTATCGGCAAGACCGAAATCCTGCTTCGGAGTTTTGACTACCTCTTCCAGGAACGCGGCACGGTGATACCTTTTTATTTTGCTCTGAAGAGGTCCTCCCTCGACCCCGAAAGGTTTGCGCGAGAATACTTCTCTCAAATGCTCGCGCAGTTCCTTGCATTCAGATCCAATGACTCGAGATTGATTTCCGGAAATGAGCCGCTGGCGCTTATCGCGCGCGCCGCGCCGCTGGAAGACCGCCCGTGGGTGACGTCGCTTATCGATTCGTTCATCCCCGCTTTGGAGTCTGGAGATGAGTCGCAGATGCTGCGTTTCGCGCTTTCGACACCGGCAGCAGCGGGATCTTACGCGAAGCTCAAGCCGCTTGTGATGATCGATAATTGGCATCTCGTTTCGGGAGCCGACCTGCACAATGAATTCATGCGAGCGCTCACGGTACGCGGTTCGGATGAGATCGCTACGCACCTGCTCTGCGGCTTGCAACGCGTGCTCGTCGACTTGATCCCGCCGGATGCGGACCTGTTCGACAAGCTCGAAATAATTCGCGTCGCTCAGTTGAGCGAGGATGAATACGAGGCGGTCGTAAGCCGGTTGTCCGAAGCGCGCGGGATCCAGTTAAGCGAATCGGCCATAGAGCTGATGAGCCAGCAGCTCAATCGCGATCTCTTCTACACGCGATCGATCGTGGATGCCGCGGCGGCCCGAGGATCGAGGCTGCAGACCTTCATTGAGTTCGAACGGCTCTATACAGGCGAAGTTGTGGGCGGGCGGATCGGGCATTACTTCGATGCGGTGCTTAGAGAAATGGCGTCGGGCACAAGGAAGGGCCGCGGCACGCTGGAAGCGCTCGTCTTTCTGATCGAGGCCGGGTCTCCGATTCCTATTGACGCGGTGATCGAACGTGTAGCCAAACACACAGGCGACGCCGAAGCAGTAATCGAAAGCATGCACTCGCGTGAGCTTTTGGACGCGAACTTCGGGTTCGTCAGCGCTCCAACCGATCCGGTGCTTTCAGACTACGTTCGAGCAAAACATCGAAGCGAAATCGCAGGCGCAGCCAGGCCGGTTGCCGGCGATGAGCTGCTCGGCGAGAAACTCAAGCATTCGTATCGGCTGATGATGTCTCGATACAATCGCGCGATCCAGTCTCAGTTGATCGAGGTGTTATCGCGGTTCGATTTTCAGAGCATACCTTCGAGCTTGTTTGATCAAGCGGCATTTGAAAAGCGTTATCGCGGAATGAGCCGCGTGCAGGTAAGACGCGCTTTGGACGATGAGCACGAGCGAGTGCGGCTGCCGCAGATCGTGGTCGTCAACGATCTGGGGGCGAGTGAGGAGGGCGGAGTGGGCTGCCGCTTGTTTGCCGCAACCGGGTTCGACGGCGGCATATACACCGATGCCAACGAAGTACTCTGGCTCGTTGCCTTGCTCAACTCAAAAGAGCCGCTCGACGTTGAAGCGATCGGATGGATCGACCGGCGTATCGATCTGGCGTTATCCGAACACACCGGCCGGCACAATGCTGCGCCAACCGTGGTTCGCTGGTATATCAGCAAGGAAGGTTTCTCGGCTGTCGCATCGGAGCGGTTCACTAATTCACAAGCGGACTCACAATCAAACATCGAGTCCAACCTGTCATGCTGGCGCTCGACGTATTCGCATCTCGATTTGCTTCAGGACTATCTGGACAAGCTGGCGTTGGGCACTGAAGCGCGTCCTGCCACCGTTTTCGAGCTCGTCATACCAATCGAAGACGAGGCGGAGTTGATCGCAGCGCGCACCGCGGAACAAATCGCGCGCGCGGCGGATTTCGACCAGGAAGCAATCAATCAAATAAAAACGGCATTGATCGAAGCCTGCATCAATGCGGCTGAGCACAGCGACAGTCCCGATAGAAAAATACATCAGCGCTTCGCAATCGACGAGAATAGGCTTATAATCACCGTGTCCAACAAGGGCAAAACGTTTGGCAGGGCAAATGTACAATCGACCCCCTCGGTTGTGGCCCAGCCGGCAAAGGGCGCGCGCGGCCGCGGACTTCAAATAATCCGAGCACTGATGGATGAAGTCGAGTTTGAACGAACAGACGATGGCGCCCGTCTTGTGATGACGAAGTACCTCAAACGCCCCGACAATCAATAGCAGGAAGATCGCGCATATTGAGAATTGAGAATTGAGAATCGAGGATCGAGGAGCCGGTTCAATCTTCGGTTATCTATCTACGATTCTCGATCTTTGGAGGAACTGCTATGAGTGTCGCTGAAATCAGAGCAAAATTGAACGAGAACGCGGCGGTGATTTATCCCGGCCCATACCTCAATCAACTCAGGGGAGAAGACGTCGAGAGCCAGTGTCAGGAATTGCTGACGAATGGCATACGGCGCATCGTGATCAATTTTGCGGAGACGGAGTTGATCAACAGCATCGGCATCTCGATTCTGCTCGGGGTCATCGAGTCGGTGAATCACGTTCAAGGGAGGCTCGTGCTCTCCAACCTGAACGGTTCAAATCGCGAGTTGTTTGAGATGCTGGGGCTGATGTCTCACGTCGAAATGGTGGACACAGAAGAGATTGCTTTGTTGAAGGTCTGCTGCGAAATCGAGCCGGCGCTGGCTTGAGAGTCTTCATTTTCCATTTTCCATTTGTCAGTTTTTATTTGCCATCGATTGAGGCGAATGAGCGGCTATTTCAATAGTCGATGGCATGCAAAACAGGCGGATCGAAGGTGGATAAGTCTCGAATCAGAATGGCAAATCTCAAATCTCAAATCTCAAATTTCAAATGGAAAATTGAAAATGAAACAAGATCTGACTTACAGGAAGATGCTCCACAACTTCACCGCGCTGACTGAGCTTGCCGCGGAAATCAGCTCGACGCATAACTTCGAAGAGGTAACACGCGCGTCGCTTCATACGCTGCTCGGCGCCCTTGCGATTCCACGCGGCGCGATCGCGCGTTACACGACGAAGCCCCGGCAGTTGAAGGTCATTGCAGCCAAAGGACTGAACGGCGCCGTGGGTCATCGAATGGCCCTCGATCCAAAAGAAGTCGAGCTGCTTGCGAAGCGCGTAACACCGCTTACGATCAGTAACGAGCGCGATGGGCTTGCTCCCTTTGCGGAGCGCAACCGGGAATTGCTCAAGCGATTGCGTGTACAGATCTGCGTTCCGATGATTGCGCGTGGTGAATTCATAGGTCTGATATTTCTCTCCGAGAAATTCACTCGTGAAGAATATTCCCAGGAGGATATCGAGTTCATTGGCGCGATCTCGCAGAGCATCGCCATAGCCTTTTACAATCATCGACTGCTCGTGTCGCTGAAGCGGAAAGCCGAAGAGAATCGGCGCCTTTACGGAGAGATGCGGCAGATCTACAGAGACACGGTCCGCGCTTTTGGCGCGGCCATCGACTTGAAGGACACCTACACCAGCGGGCATTCGGACCGCGTCGCGAGATACGCCGAAGCCATCGCAAAAGAGATGGGTATTACCGGGCAGGAACTCGATCATATCGGAGTGGCCGGGTACTTACACGACATCGGCAAGATCACCGTCGATAGAGCGATCATCAACAACCCTCGTCCGTTGACCGAAAAAGAGTTTGGAGAGCTGAACAAACATGTGACGACCGGCTTCGAGATACTGTCGAACATCAAGCATCCATGGGATGAGATCGCCTACTTGACCAAGTGCCATCACGAAAAAGTTGATGGGACCGGCTACCCCGCGGGCCTGCTGGGAAAAGAGATTCCGCTTGGAGCAAAGATCGTGACGCTTGCCGATTCGTTTGACGCGATGATGACGGATCGGCCTTATCGTTCGCGGCTTTCGTTAGAGCAGACGCTTTCTGATTTTCGGCGGCAGACCGGAAAGCAATTCGATGAAGAAGTAGTCGCCGCGTTCTGCCGTCTGTTGTTGAAAGAGATCAAGCGCCCGACTCGCGACCGTGTTTTCATCCCGATGATCGGATTGAAATTCGACAAGGTAGCGATAACGGCGACGCTCGATTCGATGATTGCGGAGTTTGAGGGGACGAACCCGCAGTACCGATCGGCAGCGTCGTGAGTTTCCGGTTGAAACCGAAGAACTGACTAACATTTGTTGATCTGGACGCAAGCTAGCAGAGTGCGCTACCTTTCCGCCGCTTGATTTAGACCGCCGGCTTAAATATCACACGCTTAATGTCTCGCACTTCCTGGCGAAGATCTTGCACGTCTTGCCGAAGATCTTGCAGCTTCAGTCGAAAATCCTTCAGTTCTTGCCAAATTTCTTTTAGCTCTTGCCGGACATCAGCTAGTTCCGTTTCGAGCTTTTGAAATCTAAAGTCGACTACCTCGAACCGAGAATCGATGACTTTGAACTTTGCATCGAGCAATTCTTTGAGATCGCTCTTCAGATCATCGATGCGGCGATTAGTCTCTTGCTGGTTGGTTTTCGCAAGACTGTGCATCGTCACAATCAATGTGATGACGATACCAAGGCCGGTGAGAATTGTGGGGTAGAGTGTGGAATTCACTTAGCTGCTCCTTCAACTGTCCCCCCAGGATGGACGATCCGCAGATTCGACGAAATCCGGTTACTTCGGAGTCGTCAACATAAAGATAGCACGACGATGGGTATTGGCCAACAAACTTTAGTTCTTTGCGTCTTGGCGGTTCTATGCGTTTCTTGCGCGAAACGAGTCGCGCTCCTTCTAAGACTTGTTCGCGGTCTTCGCTCGTGAAGGTTTGATCACACACCAAGTTCTTGCAGTTTGCACGAGGGGCGGCCACGGAGGGCCGCCCCTACATGAATATGACCTATTGTCCGCGTTTGCGGGTTATTTGATCGAGCGTTTGCTTTAACTGATCCAGCTTCTCGCCGGCTTCACGATGCTTACCCTCGGCCGTCAAGCGCTCGTAATCCAAAAGCAACTGCTGAGCTTGTTTCGCGAGCTGTTCGATTTCACCCGAAGAGCCTTGCGCAGATGGCTGGGCGCCCGCCGGCTGCTTCGAGGCCGTCTGCCCTCCCGGCGCGGGTTGTTGTGCGCCGGCCGCGGTTTGACTCGCTGGCGGACCTTGACCGGCGCTTGTCGCAGCTTGACCAGCACTCGTGCCTTGCCTCGATGCGAGGCTCGGGAAGAGAAGCGCCAGGGCCTCGTCGAACGTCTTTGCTGCCTTCAACTGGTCTTGTGTAGCTACGGCTACCTGTCGCAGCTCCGGAAGCTTTGATGCCGAGCCTTGCGCTTGAAGGTAGAACGGTTCCAGGTATAACAATGAGTCAGCGATGGGGATTACTAACAGGTTGCCGCGAAGCAGCTCTGAGCCGTGCTGATTCCATAATGTCATCTGTCCCGAAAGCACCGGGTCTTGATTGACGCGAGCCCTGATCTGCGCGGGCCCGTTTATTGTCACGTTCTTCGGAAAGCTGTACACAAGCGTGCGCCCGTAGTTCTCGCCGTCGCCCCGCCCGGCCATCCAGCCGATCATGTTGCTTCGACCCGGCCCCGACGGTGTGAACGGCAGGATGTTATCAAACTCGAGTGACGCGTTTGGCTCCCCCGGCAGTTTCATCAGGACATGGTAGGGCTGCATGGCCGAAGCTTCGGCGTCTTGTTGCGCGGCATCGGCCGCGGCGATCGCCCACAGGTCTTCGTGGTTGTAAAAAGTCTGCGTGTTCTGCATGTGGTACAACCTGAACACGCTTGCCTGGGCATTCACCAGCAGGCTCGGATAGCGAGCGTGCGCGAGCAAATCCTGCGGCATTTCGCTCTTTGCGTGGAACAGTTCAGGAAAAATGTCCTGGTAAGCTCGGATGATCGGATCGTCCGGCTCGAACACGTAGAACGTGACGCTGCCTTCATAAGCGTCGACGACTGCCTTCACCGAGTTGCGAATGTAATTGACGTTGCGGTCGGCGACCGCATAAGCCGTCGAGTATGGATATTGATCGGAAGTCGTGAACGCGTCGATTATCCAATAGAGCTTTCCGTCTTTGCCGATCACTATGTAAGGATCGTCTTCGAACAAGAGGAAGGGCGCGATCTGCTTGACGCGATCGCTCACGTTGCGCCGCATCAACAGCCGGCTTTCAGAGTTGATATAGTTCGAAAAGAGCAGGCTGGTCCCGTCTCCCAAATAGAGGCTCAGCGCGAGCTGGCGCATCAAGCCGCCGACCGGTATTCCGGAGTCACTCTCATAGGTTGTGTAGGAATCGACGTTGCCGGGCGCGGGATAGTTGAACTCGGGAGGCGTCGCCCCCTGAGGCTTTGTGTGCACGTAAACGTGCGAGTTGCTTTCTTCGCCGTAGTAGACCTCGGGCCGGGTCACTTTTATTTCGGCAGCCGAGCTCTCCACCGGCATGTTCTTCAGTATCAGGTTCGGCATTCCTTCAGCGGTGAACTCGCTGACGGTGTTCATTGTTACACCATAACCGTGAGTATAGACGACGTGCTGGTTGATCCAGTTTCTCGATTGTTCGGGTAACTGGTCGACGTTCATTTCGCGCGCCGCAAGCATCACTTCTCGAAGCCTTCCGTTTATTGTATAGCGATCGACATCGGGCGAACGAAAGTCGTAGTAGGTGCGAATCTCCTGAATCTGGCTGAGCGTCGATTGAAGCGCGCGCCGGTCCCAGAGCCTGACGTTGTCGAGCGTGTCGCGGTTCTCCTCGATCTCCTGAAGTGTCAGTGTTGGCTTGGGCTCGAAAGGACGTTCCTCGAAGCGATCGATGGCGAACGCGCTGCGCGTCGCCTTGATGTTGTGATCGATGAACGCCGCTTCTTTTGCCAGCTCGTTTGGCTTGACTGAAAACGAGTGAAACGTGCCGGGGATGACGCCCACCGCAAGCACCCACACTACAACAACGATGGCGGCTACCGAGATAAGTGGTCGGAGCCGCTTCATAAAGAAGGCGTTTGCTACCGCGACGATCGCGGCCAGGAGAAGAAGGCCAACTACTGCATTGAGCCCCATCAGCCGAACGTTTGCATCGGTGTAATCGATTCCGGTGAACAGGTCGTGACGGCCGTGCAGAAGATCAAATCGATCGAGATATGTGCCCACCGCAAGCACCAACGCAAAGAACGCGGCGGCGAGACTGATCGCAGAAGTAGCTCGGCGGCGAATGTCCGCGGTCAACGTGCCCCTGACCTTTTCGAAATACCAGACGTATCCTGATGCGGCGCCGATTGCAATCAAGATCACCGTTGAGATTGTTTGCAGCCATCCGACTACCAACTCGACGACCGGCAGCTTGAACAAGTAAAAGCTCACGTCGCGTCCGAAGATCGGATCGCCCACCTGGGCAGGCTGTGAATGGAGATACAACGCGAACTGAGGCCATTCCTGGCTCATGCTGATTGCCGACAGCAAGCCGACGGCCGCCGCCAGCACCCAGACACCGGGGCGATAGATCAACGGGAGAAAGTTCAGTTCTCGAATGTCTTCTACGGATGAAATTCGAAACTTGGGGCGCTCGGTTAGTTCGGGGAGCACTTTGTTCAAAAAGAAGAACGGCACTCGCGTGATCAGGAAGGACACTACAAAAAAGCCGATAAACAACAAGCCGCCCAGCCTGAATTTATACCAATAGACTTTCGAGTAACCGACTGCGCTAAACCACAGTGCGTCGATATAGATGTTTAGTAACTGAGAGCCAAACAGGAAGAGCGCAAGCACAACGGCGACTCCGATTATTAGTCCGAGTCTTCGTTTGCGAGGCTTGATATCGACTACGTTAAAGAGCCGGTCGTCGTCCATGGCGCAATCATAGTGTAAGCGTCACCCATGAGCAATCAAGGGAGGCTAGGAGACTGGTCTTCGCAGTCATGGATGAAGAATTACAGGTTGGGAAGAGGGACTTGTCCCCGCCATGCCGCTTCAGCCTTTTTTTGCCGAAGTCTTGTCGCTGATCTCCCTCCGCCACTCCGCGGCGGCAATCTCAAGCTTCTTCACATCGTCCGGCCACCACCAATCCTTATCAACGGGAAGCGGCTCGGAGGACCCAAAGTAGAACGCGTTGAAGCTAGACCAGCGATACTCAGCCGCAGATTTAGCCAAGCGAGCGTTAAGAGGATTATTGTGAATATAGTTAATCTTCTGCCAGATCATCCAATCACTCCAAAGCGGGAAAGCTTTGAAGCTATCTTGCCAGACCTGATGGTTGGCGCCGTCCGGCGATGGCCTTTCAATTAGAAACGAACCTGGCGGCGAGGAGTCGATGATTCGTCTTGCAGTAAGGCCCTTTATCGCCCCGGTTAAATCCGTGATCGCTCCGTCGCGTGGGTTCACGATCAGGTGACAATGGTCGCGCATTGCTACGTACGCGATAAGCTTAAACGGGCGTTGATCTTTCAATTGACGGATTGTTTCAAAGAATAGTAAACAGTTGCGTTCTGTCCTGAAAACTTCAAAGCGTTTGTCGCAGTTGGCGGTGATGAAGTGCAGCGCGCCGGGCAGGTTCTTGTTGGTCCATTTTTTAGCCACAATCGATCCGAGAGGAGAGTCCTCTTGAACGCATATCGTTAATAATCGTCAACTGCGGGGACAAGTCCCTCTTCCCAACCTGTTATTCTTCGACGCATTCTAATCTGGCGAGTGCTCTTCCAAACCGTGCCGCAGAAACGCGTCGACTCTTTCAATATAAAGCTTTGGATTCGCCTGATACCCGTGAGCGTGAATGTTGTCGCCGGGACCGTCGACGATCAACAAATCGCGTTTTGGGCTCGAACATGTTTGATAAAGCTGCTCGGCTATCGAGGGAGGCATGCGCCGATCGTGAGCGGCGGCGATAAACATGACCGGACGGCCGCCGATTCGCTTCACCGCTTCCACGGCGTCAAGGTCTGAGCCATCAAATCCCGCTCGACGCTGAATGTAGAATTTCAATTCATTGCTAAACGGGAAAGTCGGAAGACGCAGAAACATGTTTACGTGATGATCTACTGTGTCCTTGAATGAAAGGAAAGAGCTGTCTGAAATCACTGCTGCGATTTCGGGCGTTTCAGCCGCCGCCAGCAGCGCCGCGCTCGCACCCATCGAAATCCCAAGCGACACGATTTTGTCAGTCGGGTGCGCATCATTGCGCAAGTAGCGCGCTGCTGCTTCAACGTCGAGCCTTTCGTTGTAACCGAGAGTCACACGAGCCGGCCCGCTCGCGCCATGATTTCGCTGGTCGTACAAAAGAGCGCCGTAACCCAGCTTCCACAAATCCATGGCGCGCTCCAACAACTCTCGTCGCGATCTGAATAAGCCGTGCGAATAGATGATCGTTACGCGCTTGTCGCCCGCCGGCACCAGCCAGCCGCTGATCTTCACGCCGTCTGAAGTTTGAAACTCGATGTCTTTGAATTGGGCGCCGAAATTCGCCGGAGTTTCGGTGAGGTTGCGATCCATCGGGCGTGTTTTGGCGCCGGTTACCAATGCGGCAAGGGCCCAGGGAAAAACGCCGAACACCAAAACGACGGCGACGACGATGAGGGTGATGACCACGCGCTTGAGGATGCGGCGCCATCGCGGAGGTTTGGGCTTCGGTTCTTTGACTCTGACTGGTTCACTCATTTAGCTTTCACGCTGCCCGGTTCATCGGTGACCGGCTCTTTCATAATGAAAATGCAAACAGCAGCCGCCAGGGTGACAATGCCGCTGAAGATCCCAATCGCTCGATAGCCCATTAGATCATAGAGCTTGCCGCAAGCGAGAGTCGCGATAGCAATACCGATCTGCGAGGCGGTGTTACGCGCTGCGACAAGCGTTCCGCGCGATCGCTGAGGCACGAGTTCCGTAGCCAGCGCATGAAGAGGTCCTTGCCGGAATGCGAAAGCAAGTGCCGCGGCCATGAGACTGATGTATAGAACGATGCCTCGACCGAGTGTCGGGATCACCAGCAGCATAGCCGCGAGCACGATCGTGCTGAGTATCGATACGCCACGTTTGCCAAGCTTGTCGGAAACCGGTCCGGCTACCGCTACGCCGGCGAACAGCGCGACGCCGATCAGCGCGAACACGACATCGACTTCGCGGGTGGTGAATTCGAGAGTTTTCTTTAGCCAGGAGCCGAGATAAAAGAAGAAGCCGACGAAACCGGCCGACACGCAAAACGCGGCGGCGATCGCTGCGATTCGCTCGCGATTGTCGAAGAGCATCCTCACTTTGTCGAATCGACGCGACACTATGTGTGACGCATGAAGGCTTGTGAGGTGATGTTTATCCTCGGGCAACAGCGCGAGCACCGCGAGAAAGGCTACAAGCGACAACGCGCCAAAGAAGACGAAGCTGATGCGCCAGCCTCGCCATTGCGCCAGATTGTTTGCGATCTGGACTCCGATGACCAGGGCGCCGAAATACCCGGCTTGCACGATGCTCATCGCAACGCCCCGGCGCTTGTAAGGAAAATAGTCGGCAACGTAGGCAATCGAGCAGGTCGAGAACGTGCCGGCCGCAAGGCCTGTGAATAACCTTACACCCGCAAGCACGCGCACGTCGGCGATGAATCCTACCGCGGCGAGCGATGCGCCGAATAGTATCGACGCATACAGCAGGAATCTCCTCCGGCCGAAGCGATCGGAGATCGGTCCTATCAACATCGCTGCAGTCGCGGCGGCGAGGGCGTAAGCGGGGCCAATCACCTGGCCGACCTCGCCTTCCGTGAGTCCGAACTCACGCGCTATCAGCGGGAGCAGCGGCGAGATCATCTGGTTATCGCTGCTGCCCAAAAAGAAGATGAGGAAGAGGATGGCGATCACGATCCCGGCGCGCGCCGGAGCGCTTGCGGGATCATTTACCAGGTCCGTGGCATCGGCTTGCTTAGTCTTCGGTGCCGTCATTCTTATTGCGAACTGTTTGAGCGAGCTTACGCGCGCGCCGGTCGATTCGTTGCCGCCCGTCAACTTGTGCGATGCTAGAGGACTGCTCTGCGCGATGTCAACAACGGGCGCCAATCGAACGAATCCGTAGTGTTCCGTTATTGGGTTGCTTGCTTGTAACGTCCGGTCAGTCCTTCGCGTGCTTTGCGTTCCTTTGCGTCTTTGCGCTGAGTATTGGGTCTTGAAGGAGCAATACCAATACTCAGCGCAAAGACGCAAAGGACCGCAAAGCACGCGGAAGTTATTGACCAACCAGAATCCGATCCGGACATCACTACCAACGCGTCGCTCTTGTGCACAGCGTCGATGGGGCATGCTAGAATCGACGTCCTGGGACCTAATGAAACTCACGGTGCTCGGATCAGGAACGGTTGTTCCAAACGGCGCGAGGAATTCATCGGGATACTTTGTTGAGCTGCCCGACGCGCGCGTGATGATGGACTGTGGCGCCGGAACCGTTCACGCCCTCGCGCGCTACGGATTGCCCTGGGAGCAGATGACCCATCTGTTCGTCAGCCACTTTCACGTCGACCATGTAGGCGAGTTGGCTGCGTTGTTCTATGCGCTTCGGTACGGAATAAAGAAAGATCGAAGTCAGCCTCTCACGATTGTGGGCCCACGCGGCCTCGATCGAGTGATGGATGCATTCAAGCTCGCTTTTGGGCAAAAGGTCTTTGACACGAAGTTTCCTCTAATCCTGAGAATGATGAGCCCTGGCGACCGAATTCAGCTCGGCAAGAACTCGACACTATCGGTTATGACCACGCCGCACACCCCTGAGAGTCTGGCGGTGCGCATTGAAAGCGGCGGGCGTGCTCTGTGTTACTCGGGTGACACCGCCTATGACGAGAAGCTGGCGCTGTTCTTTAGCGGGGCGGAGATCCTGATCTCGGAGTGCTCGTTCCGCGAGCCAAACCCGGCCGCAGGCCATCTGTCTATTGGAGAAGCTGCTCGAATTGCTTCTCTCGCCGGGGTTGCGAGACTAATCGTTACGCACTTTTACTTCGACGTGAATGAAGCTGAACTGAAAGAGGAGCTGGAACGGGTCTATACCGGTGTGGTTACAGTGGGAAGAGACGGGCTTACTGTCGGGACTAGCTCTTCGTCCTTGTTGTCCGCTGAATTCTCAGATGAGTAGCAGCGGCCCGGTGTGATTAAAAGCCGGACTTCCACGTAGTAACGAATTCATTCGTTCTGAGAATCCCAACGAATAAATTCGTTACTACGTCGGCGTTATTCGTTCGCAAGTCCCGATTCTAATCACACGCGCAGCGGTCCATAGCCTTGGAGTAACGCGGGGGTGGAGATATAATCCGCTGGTTTACATCGGCAGCAAGGACTGAGTCGAATGGAGCACGTTTGGATACATGAATATTTCCGGATCTTCCTCCCGGGAGTGTTCTTTGCCGGAGTGCTAAGAATACTGTTCCCGACGCAACTTCCGAGCGACTCTGGGCAGTTCCTGCTTTTAGCAGCATTTGTGGGATTGGTTTCAACTCCTTTTAGTGACAGGCTCGCCAAAAAGTACTTCCATCACCAAGTCATAAAGACAGGGTTCTACGAGCGGTTCATAAGTTCGTTTCTGAAGTTCTATAATATTTCTTGTGAGAAGATTGAAGGGGTCGAGTTGGTTTCTTTCAGCGGTAAACTCAATATGGAAAACAGCCGACAGGCTGAATGCGCCCTCGAAGCCTACAAAATCTTTTCAAGGCAAGGTTGGGGCAAAGAAGAAGAGCAGAATCGCGTTCGCAACGAGAAATCCTTCGGGATCCTCTATTTCTCACTCTTTTGCTATTCTCTTCTCGGCGAGTTGCTGTGCCTCGTTCCCCGAATCGCGAACGTGAACATCGCAAACACGATAACGGGAAAGTGGTATGTGGATGCACTCCTTTTTCTTGCACTGATGCTGGTTTCGCTGTGGGAGTCCACCGCCAGGTTTCGCATGTCGCTCAACAACGAGACACTGATCCTTTCCAGCCATTTCAAGGAATTGAAAGAATCATATGATGGCCTCATATCCAGGTTTTTAGAAGTCAATCCCAACTAAAGATATGGCACCAACCAGCTTGAGTCGAACTCCCGACGATAGGATGCTTCTTTTTGATTTCGGAGGAGTTGTACAGAAACTTCTGGACGACCTATTGGCACGTCAAATGGCGCAAGCGCTGGGCATTCCTCGCGATGTCTTTTTGCCTTTGTTTGTGGAAGCGGTTCCAAGAATTCAAGTCGGCCAGTTATCGGAGCAGGCCTTTCTCGAGGCTGTGAGCAGCACCTGCGGAGTGAAACTGCCTGGGAACTCTCGAAGTCTTTTCACCTTGCCGTTCTTGGAAAGTTCGCAGCTTTTTCCCAAAATGACAGAGCTGCTGGATGAGTTGCTGGCAAATAAGGTCAGGCTCGCGGTACTTTCGAACACGATCCCGTCCCATGCCGAGCTAAACCGAAGCCGTGGAAACTACCGCTGGTTCGGGGACGATGTTTATCTCTCATGTGAGATCGGCCTGAGAAAGCCAGACCCTGAAAGCTTTCTGTACATCTCCGGAGTGACGAAACTAGAGTCGTACAATCTAATACTTGTTGATGATGATTCCGGTAACGTGGACGCCGCTCGGCGGGTTGGAATGCAGGCGATACTGCACGACTCAGAACAGATGGACACCCAGCTTCTGCGCGACAGCGTTCAGCGGCTTGGCATTCGCATCACCGTAAGCGCGTAACATTACTGAGCGGCCAACCTTCGCCAATGGGACACCTGGCTTATGACTAAGAGAATTCGCTTCCGAAGCATGAGGCATTTAGCCTGTTGCGTTTTATTGGCTTCCATAGTTCAACCCACGTTGTCGTCCAGTGCTCAAACCGGCGCTGCGCCTGCACAGCAACCGCGGAGAGACGCTCATGTAATAATGATCTCGATCGACGGACTTGTGCCTGACTATTACACCGCGCCGGCGCAGTCAGGACTCAAAGTGCCAAATCTTACAAAGATGAAGCTGGGAGGATCTTACGCGGAAGGCGTTGAAGGAATATTTCCGACTGTAACCTATCCCGCTCATACAACGATGATCACCGGGGTTCGTCCGGCGGTTCACGGCATACTTCAAAACCGCCCGTTTGAAGAACCTACCGCGCCTCAGACACTGGAATGGTATTGGTTCGCGAACATGGTGAAGTCTGAAACGCTTTGGGGACTGGCAAAGCAGAACGCGCTCGTAACTGCGAGTGTCGGGTGGCCGGTGACTGTCGGCGCGGACATAGACTACAACGTCCCGGAGATCTTTGACCCAAAGGAGCATCCGCCAACCGGAAAGCGCACCGCGCAGTATGCGACACCGGGGTTGCTTGAAAAGGCGCTGGCCGGAGGGTCGGGAGGCGACAACAGCACCGATGGGCGGCGGACTGCGATCAGCGAGTTCATCATCAATAGCTACAAACCCAACCTCATGCTGATCCACCTTGTTGCGCTTGATGACGCACACCACAAAAACGGGCCTCGCTCTCCCGAGGCGATTTCTGTCACCGAGCGTCTGGATGGCTACGTCGGCCGCATCATCGAAGCCGCGCGAAGGTCCGGCATTCTCGACCAGACAACTTTCTTTCTTGTCTCAGACCACGGCTTCGCCAGAGTGATGCAGAAATTCGAGCCTGGTGTTCTGCTGGTCAAAGAGAAGCTCATCACGCTTGGGGCTGACGGAAAACCTACCGACTGGAAAGCCGCCGCATGGTCTGCGAGCGGCTCCTGCGCAATCGTGCTTCGTGATCCAAACGACAAGGAAACCGCCAGGAAGGTGACCGAACTTTTTGGCCGGATCGCTTCGAACAAAGGACCGATCAATCGTCTGATAACACAAGCTGAGTTGAAGAAGCTGGGCGCAGTTCCGACTGCGGCGCTGATGTTCGATGCGGCGCCGGACTTTGCGTTCGGCGACGAACTTACGGGCCCGGAGACTCACGATTCAAAAGACTATCGCGGGACCCACGGTCAACTGCCGTCGCGAGCTGAGATGCGATCGGCGCTGATTGTTTACGGTGCGAGCGCCAGGGTTGGGTCGAAGTTGACGCTCGCGAGAATGATCGACATCGGACCGACGGCGGCTGCAGTTCTTGGTCTCAGCTTCTCGAACGCCGACGGGATGCCGATTGCTGAACTGCTGAAGGCAGGCGTCATCCCGCCTCGGCCGCAGAAGAAGAAAGACAAGAAGGCCGCGAAAGCAGGTTCTTGACCCAATTTGACGGCCGGTCCTTTACCCATGTAGGGGCGGCCCTCCGTGGCCGCCCCTCGCCGGAGGTCAGATCGAATCGCGATCGAGGGGCGGCCACGGAGGGCCGCCCCTACATGTTGCCTGAGATCTTACCGAACACATCATGAAGATTGCAGTCTGCATAAAACAGGTCCCTGAAGTCGCGGAGATCAGATTTGATCCCGAAACAAACACCATCGTAAGGGAAGGCGTGCCCAACGTCGTGAATCCATTTGACCGCCGCGCGCTTGCGGAAGCCATTCGCTTGCGAGACCTCGACGGAGGCGAAGTTTTGGTGATTACGATGGGGCCTCCTCAGGCTCGCGAGGCCCTGATCGGATGCCTCGCGGCCGGGGCGGATCGAGCGATACACCTGGTCGATAAAGCGTTCGCCGGATCCGACACCCTCGCAACTGCGCGCGCTCTTGCGCTTGCGCTTGGGCGGGAAGATTGCGATCTCATTTTCTGCGGCAAGTACAGTGTCGATGCCGAAACCGGGCAGGTTGGTCCGGAGCTTGCCGAGATGCTTGACTGGCCGCAAGTGACCGGAGTTACAAAGCTCGAACTGAGCGACAACCGCAAGACTCTCACGGCCGAGCGCGAAACCGATGATGGTTTCGAGACGATCGAGTGCGATCTGCCGGCGGTCCTTACCGCGGCCGAACGTCTTATCCGTCCCATCAAAGTTAAGGAGCCCCAGCTCGACGCCGGCCGCAAGAAGCCTATTCAGGAAATCAGCGCGGTGGAGCTGTCCAGGGACACAAGCATATTCGGATTCTCAGGATCTCCAACGTGGGTCAAGGAAATTCGTTCGCTTGCGCGGACACGCGCGGTCGAGTTTATCGAAGGAGCTACCGCTGGTGAAAAAGCGGCGAAGCTGCTGGAAAGGCTTGAAACCAGCGGCGCGCTGGATGGGATCAAACAATCTACTGACGTTTTGGCGACGCGTGAGAATTCCGAGGTGATCGGCGATCGAGAAGTATTGGTAGTCACGGAACTGCTGGACGATAAGCTTCGACGAGTCAGCTTCGAGTTGCTCGGGAAGGGAATCGAGCTCGCAAGAAGTCTCAACGCGCGGGTCTCGGCATTTGTGGCTGGCGCCTCGCTCAGCGGTCACGTGAGTGCTCTGGCGGCACACGGCGCGGATAGAGTCTACGTCGCCGAAGATGGAGGTTTGGCCAGGTACTCAACGGCCGCCTACGCTTCAGTGATTACCAGTGTAATCAAGGCCTACTCTCCGATTATCGTGCTTCTTCCTTCGACTTCAAACGGACGTGACCTTGCGCCTCGAATCGCGGCTCGGCTTCAGGTAGGACTCACCGCTGATTGCATAGATCTAAGCCTGAGCGACACTGGGGCGCTGGTCCAACACAAGCCCGCGTTTGGAGGCAACATAGTCGCGCTCATTTACTCCCGAACCCTGCCTCAAATCGCAACCGTGAAGCCGGGTATGCTGCGGGCAGCGGCGCCCAACGAATCGCGAAACGGCGAAATGATCAAGGTGGCTGCGCCAAAGTTCGATGACCGAACGCGGGTCGTGGGTGTTCGCAAGGAAGTGTCGCTTGAAGTTGTAGAGTTGGACGAAGCCAATAGGGTGATTTGTGTCGGCGCTGGAATCGGCGGCCCGGAAAACCTGGCGGCGATTGGTGCGCTCGCGAAGGCTTTCGAGGCGCAAATCGGAGCGACGCGCCGTGTTGTCGATCAGGGCTGGCTTCCTCGACATCAGCAGATCGGATTGACAGGCAAAGTCATATCGCCTGCGCTCTACATCGGTATTGGCGTTCGAGGAGCGTTGAATCACACGATTGGAATTCAGCAGGCGGGCACGATCGTGGCGATCAACTCCGATCCTGACGCGGAGGTGTTTCATACTGCTGACTTCGGCATCGTCGATGATTGGCGTGAGATCGTCCCGGCGCTTACTGAGAAGCTGGAGGCGATCAGATCTCGTTCTTCCTAAACGAAGTCACCGGGAATCGCAGGACTCAAGGCACAACGCCGACTGACAATTGGGTAGTGTGATCAAAACTGGGACTTGAGTGGGACCTAGGTCACCCGGAACTCAGAGCGAGGAATCGAGCGTTCCGCCCGGCAACCCCGTAGGGGTGCGATGTTTATAGTTACGGACGCCGACGTGGACTCCTGGCTCCGTTAGGTGCGGCATAAAGTTGAGCGCAAGAACATTTCACCCCTACGGGGTTTGCAACATATGGAGCCCGCCACTATAAACATTCTACCCCTACGGGGTTCCATGGAATTCTCAGGACACTTCTTCCGGCGAAGAGTCGCGGGCGGCTCCCGGCTCAAGTCCCGCTTTTAATCACTACCGACAATTGACAGACAAATAATCGCCGTGAGAAACATGGTCTGCGCTGTTCATTGCTGAGCCGCCAAGTTCAACCGAACGATTAGAGATAATAGAAGGAGCCAAAAATAATGTCAGGTATTGCAGAGACTCAACAGCCGTCGCCGGCGCTGTTTTTCGAAACGCTGAATGCTTATCAGCGCACACAGTGTCTGAAGGGCGCGATTGAGCTTGATTTGTTTACTGCTATCGGAGAAGGAGCCCACAGCGCGGATGCCATCGCCGAGCGGTGCAATGCCTCCGAGCGGGGCATTCGCATCCTAAGCGACTTTCTCGTGGTGAACGGCTTTCTTACCAAAGAAAACAATAGCTACGATCTAACGATGGATTCGGCGGTGTTTTTGAATCGACACTCACCGGCGTATCTTGGAGGTGCGGTGAGATTCCTGAGCTCGCCGGAATTGACGGGCAGCTTCGATGATGTCGCCGCGGTCGTTCGAAAGGGCGGCACGTTGACTGGTGAAGAAGGGACGGTCTCACCGGAGAATCCGGTCTGGATTGAATTCGCCAGGTCGATGGCTCCGTTGATGGGGTTGCCGGCCGAGTTGCTGGCGAAGCTGATTCGCGCGGATAACGGCGAGAAGTGCAAAGTGCTGGATATTGCCGCGGGGCATGGTTTGTTTGGAATCACGATCGCAAAGCTGAATTCAAAGGCGGAAATCGCGGCGGTCGATTGGCCCGGCGTTCTGGCAGTGGCGCGAGAGAATGCCGAGGCTGCGGGCGTGGCCGACCGCTTCAGCACAATACCGGGCAGCGCATTCGAAGTCGATTTTGGAAGTGACTACGACATCATCTTGTTGACGAACTTCCTGCACCATTTCGATTCGCCGACCTGCGAGACACTGCTCAAGAAAGTTCACGCAGCGCTCGCGCCCGGTGGACGCGCGGTGACCTTCGAGTTTGTGCCAAATGAAGATCGGATTTCGCCGCCGGTGCCTGCCTCGTTCAGTATGATGATGCTTGGCACGACGCCCAGCGGCGATGCCTACACGTTTTCGGAATTCGAACGAATGTTCAACAACGCGGGCTTCTCTTCGAGCGAGATCCATCCATTGCCGCCTACGATGCAGCAGGTCGTGATCTCGCATCGATGAAAATCTGGAGAACGCAAGCAGGGAGCTAAGAGATGCTGGACCCCGACCCGATACCACCGCCCGAAGAACCAATGCCGATTCCGCCTGAGCCGACGCCCAAGCCGGGCGGTCCGACTCCGGGGCCGGCATGAAAAGGAAGAGAGCAGCAACGCGCGCTACCGAATGAGACTGTGTGAAAAGGGAAAGTTCGTGGTCCGGCCTTCAGGCGGAAGTTCGTAATTCAGCGTCGATGCAAGCTACAAACTTCCGCCTGAAGGCCGAACTACGAACCTTTCACGCAGTCTCGAATGTTAGTTGGATTCGACGATGTTGATGTTATGTGCAATCTGCGGAGGCGAGTTCGAGATGAACTCGGGCGTGTGCGCGAGTTGCGGCTGCGCAGTCGTACCGAGTTCGCTGAATGAACTGGCTGTGCCGGTGGCTGAGGAATCCGGAAGGGAAGAGGTGGAATTCGTGGAGTTATGCAGACCCTGGACTCATCCCGAAGCGATGTTGATCAAACAAACCCTCGAGCAGAACCACGTCGCGGTGATGATTCAGGGAATGCACTCCGTTTCGGTGATGCCGCACCTGGCATTCGGCGGACAGTTGCGAGTGCTTGTTGGACAGCGTCAGTACGCGTATGCGCTTGCGTTGTACAAGGCATACTTTGAAAGCGACGAGGAAATCGACTACATCGCGGAAGAGTAGGAATCCACCTACTCGTTGTTAGCAGTAGTCGCCCACCCGAAGGCCACTCCGGTGGCGATCGCCAGGAGCAATTCTACAAGACCGACGATGGTTGCTGCTCGACCCTCGATGCGCAGACGCTTGACACCTTCGGCCAGCAGCAGAAATCCGGTGCTCCAGGCGAGCAAAGCCTTTTGCGCCTTTGACAATTCCAAACCAGACATCATTGATTACCTCGTGGAAGACGAAGTTCGTGATTGAGCAGCTTGTTGCGAAGATCGATCCGGGATCCGCGATCCGCTGGTCGCCATCGCGCGAACGGGAGATGGTCCCCCGTACAGTGTGATCAGCTTCTTGATAGTCTCGTCTTGCGCAGCTCTGAACGTGTGGGCCGACCCTCCGCGATTGTAGATGACGAAAAGAAGCGGACCTCGGCCCCGAGTATACGCAACGCCCGCCAGCGCGCTGACGCCGCTCAGAGTTCCGGTCTTGGCTACAACCGATCCGCGATAAGCGTCGCCGAAGCGCTTGCTGAGCGTGCCCGCATCGACACCGGCGATGGGAAGGATGTCTTCAAGGGCGAGACCTTTGCCGTCGAGATAGGCAATCAGCTTGCGCAACATTGTAATCGTATTGCGCGGCGAGATCGCGTTGGCGCCGAGGCCCGACGACGTCGCAAAGCGAACTTCATCCTCCTTGAAGCCGACGTCCGTCTTCAGAAAGCGCTCGACCGCATCGGGTCCCCCGACCAGATTGCCGATGATCGTCGCCATCCAGTTATTCGAGAAATCGTTCAGCCCCTTCAGCACGCGCAACAGCGGAAGCGAGGTATGCACGGCAAGCGGTGTCAGTTTTGCGGTATTGACCGAGGGGTCGGTGATCGTTTGCCCCGTTATCTTGAGTGACGGTGGAGCTGAAAGCGCCGGCGCGGGAGCCGGGCGCGGATCGCCCTGCGCCCGTGCCGCGGCATCGCTCATCCGGTCTTCAGCCGCGCGGATTGCGAGGAATCGCGAGTAGGATGCTCTTGTTGCTGCGCTCCATGTATCGGGCGTGAAGGTCGCGCGCAAAGCCTTCGCCGAAGCTTCGCGTGAGGCCGAGAAGTTGAAGTAGAACTGCCCGAGCACGACGAGGTTTCCTTCGACTTCGCGGATACCGCTTCTGTTCAGCTTGTCGGCAATCATCATCGCGTTCTCGTAGAAGAACGCGGGATCGCCGCTGCCGATGACGTAGAGCGAACCGTGAAGAATGCCGGTGGAAGGATCGAGCTTGCCGTCGGTGTACATCGAAGTTCTAAAACTGAAATCCGGTCCAAGACGCGAAATGGCGGTCAACGAAGTGGCGATCTTGGTCACCGAAGCGGGATTGAACAACCGGTCGGCGTTATGCTCTGCGAGCACTTCGCCCTTTAGCGTGGTAACGATGAAGCCCTGATTCTCGGCGCCGTAGCCGTAACTGGCGAGACTATCCATGTAAGCGGCAACGAGCGGATTGATCGGCACCGCATCAGGCGCTCCAGGGTTAATAGCTAACCCTGTTCTCGCCGCGTCAACTGTGGCGGACGGGACACGGCTCATCGGGACTGATTGCACGCCCGGCTTTTGCTCGCTGCCCGAGACCGGTTGAGAACTAAGCATAGGAGTGGTGGATTGCCCTTCGCTCGGCGCCCTTTCGCCGACTGAGAGTGGTTGGGTCCAGGACTCGCTCAAATAATTGTGTACGCCGACGCCGTGCGCACTGGCCGATACGACGGCGCGCTTGTGCCAACGCAGCCTGCCACGTCGATCGCGAGTCGCATAGACTTGCCCGCCCCGTCGCGAATACCGCGCGCTGAGTCGTGACGAGCGCGAACCGCCGCGTCGCGCACTCGCTTGCGAAGACCGGGATCGCGATCTAACGCTCCCTTTTGCTTTAGCTCTCGTGCTCCCTCTTACGCTTTTGGATTTGACCGCGGCTCTCTTCGCTTTTGCCGCTTTTGTCGCTTTTGGAGATGCGCTCGAAGGGACGGCGAAAAGTAGAGAAGAAATGATTACAAACGCGAATAAAGTTGAGAGAGTCTTGACCTTCGGGAGAGCCACGGATGTCATTATGGTACTACCATCCTAAAAATGATTTTGCGGTCGGATGCGCGTTCCTGCGTTCGAGGTTGCAGCGCCGAGCGGCAATGCATTCGTCCCAGCCACTCGAGGGTTAGCAGCCGGAAGAATCACGGCCACTCAAGACGCTCACTAACTTTGATGAACGGGGGGCTGCGACCTTCGCGCATCTCGCATCGGAAGAAACGATAGCACAGCTCTTTCGTCAGGTCTACTATGTTAATAAATATGCAACAAGTTTCTGCGAACACGACCCGCCCGAGCTGTGAGTGGTTCGCCGCTTTGCGAGCTTTGCGGTACTTTGCGAGCTTTGCGTTCAACGTATCTCTCTTTCTCGAGCGGATTCCTTGCGCAAAGCTCGCAAAGTACCGCAAAGCTCGCGGCGTCGGGTGGTTCTAAGGAGGGAACGCCCTTACAGGTCCATCACCTTTAGGGTGACTGAGTCCTAGCTTACGAATGAGCGAAGCATGCCCCGAAGCGAGAAAACTTCTCGTGGGTCGACCGTCTCGTTTACTATTCCGGCAACCAACTCTTGCAGGATGCGACTGCTGCGAATGCGCCGAGCGACAAAGTCGTTCAGCCACGGACGCGAAAACCAGTTTTCCGCAATTCGATAACCGAGGAATTTCGGTTTCAATTCGCGCTCGATGCGATGAGGAAACTCGGCGAGCCGGCTCAGATCCCCCGATGTAAGTGCGTCGTGCGCGACTTCCGCGGCGATCTCGCCGGTCTCCATAGCCTTGCCGATTCCTTCGCCGGTGAATGGAAAGGTAGCGCCAATGCTCTCTCCGAGCACCAGCACGTTGCCGGGTCCATAAGGACGTGTGCCGCTCAATCCGCAGCGCAGCATCGCTCCTCGAATCGGCGAAATCGCTTCGGCGTGACGCAATATCTCCGCAGCAAGCGGAAAGCTTGTCAGAAAGGCTGTGAACGCATCCCTCAGATTTACCGGCGAACTGGATTGCTTTCGGTAGCTCACGCCACAACCGATATTGTATTCTCCGTTGCCGAGCGGGAATATCCAGGCATAACCGGGCGCAATCGAGCGATCGTAGGACACTACGAGCCGATCGAGAGGCACGGGTGAACGTACGTAGCATCGTAGCGCTACGCCGCTTGGCCCCTGCTCGGTGACCAGTCCGAGCTTTGAAGGCATCTGAACGTTTGCTCCGGTTGCCAGGAACACGATGCGCGAGCGCAGCGGCGCCGAGCCGTCATCGAGTGAGACGGTAACGGTAGAATCAGGTTGCGCCTCAACGCCGGATACTTTTGCCTGGCAGAAGGATGCGCCCGACTCGACGGCGCGGCGGACAATTAGAGCATCGAGATGAACGCGTTTCAGGGTCAGGAATTCGCCGGGAACGTCAAAGCGTATCCTCGAAGGGCTATACACAGTCCCGAGTTCTGACTTGAGGCTGCGGGCGCGGACTTCCTCGTAAAGCCCGGCCCGCTTCAGGCATCGCACGGAATCGGCAATCAGGCCGTCGCCGCAGACCTTGTCTCTGGGAAACGAGTCCTTATCAAGCAGCAGGGTGTCGTGTCCCCGCTTAGCGAGATGAAGCGCCGCCATAGAGCCCGCAGGTCCGGCGCCCACGATAACCACATCCCACGTTCGCGCGCCCGCCGTTCTTACGTCGTGCTGTTTCAAATTTGACAGGTCTTCACTCACCCTCAGCTCTTCCTTATGACACTCTTCCTATTATCTATTACTCTCCGCTGTGCAGAAGGGTTTTGAACCGCTAGCAGGAAACGACAATACTCTCTACGCGCGCAAGTTCTCCGGCGTTACGAGCAGTTCCTTACAAAGGAGCCCACGTCGCGGATTTCATGCTGGTTCGTTGCCGACTAACATCAGGTATGGTAAGGTAGCGGCCGAAGCAAGTCGAGGCGAAGGCAAAGAATTCTGGCGCAAACGGGGTCGGCTCCCAGTGGACGTTCCTGTTCCCCTCACGAGTTTGGCTACCACAGGATCGCAAGCTGATCGCGGAGCGTTCCGTTCCGGGTTCAAAAGAATGAGTTCGTTTCTGGTATCGCTTTTAGCGACCTGGCTTTTTGCAGCGTCACTTTCCGCGCAACCGATTTTCGCGCAATCAGGCAATCAATCGCTGGTCATAATTCGAGGACACGCCGTATGCCTGAATGCGTTAGGCCGGGATGAAGAGTCATTTCTTGGTTGCGACGGGGCTAATCATAGTTTTGGGTTTCAGAGCAAATCCGGAAAGCTTTACAAGTTTCTTTCCGGTGATCCGATGACGCCGATCTTCACGGATAGCCGAGTCCGCCAGCGCGAGCTTCAAATCAGCGCGCGTTTGCACTCGGGAGAGCAGCTCGAGATCGTCAAAGTGCAATCAGTAAGAGAAGGAAAGGTCTACGACGTGTTTTACTTTTGTGAGGTTTGCAACATCACGGCTTATGTGCCGGGGCTTTGCCCGTGTTGCCGCGCCGAACTTGAGTTCAGAGAAACACCCCCATAATTGTCGATTTCCGATTGGCGATTTCCGATTGAGGCGCTCGCTGCTTTCGGCAATCGGCAATCGCAAATCGGCAATCGGCAATTCCGAAAGGAGGCAGGGATGCAAGATGATGACAATATGAACGACAAAGGCTCGGGGCTATCGCGACGGAACTTCCTGAAGGTTTCCGGGATCTCGCTGTCGGTCCCTCTCGTGATGGGCCATCGAGTGATCAAAGTCTCCGGCGCTGAAGTCAAAGTCTTCGGTCCCGGCAAGGTTCCTATTAAACTCACGATCAACGGCAAGACTCTCAGCGCGCAAGTCGAGCCGCGAGTGACGCTGCTCGATGCTCTGCGCAACGAACTCGATCTGACTGGCGCAAAGCGCGTCTGCGATCGCGCCACCTGCGGCGCTTGCACGGTGATCGTCGATGGCAAGCCTGTCTACTCGTGCTCGGTGCTCGCCATTGAAGCGCAAGGCAAGTCCATTACAACGGTCGAAGGCCTGATGCAGGGGGAGACTTTGCATCCGGTTCAGCAAGCCTTCATCGATAACGATGCCCAGCAGTGCGGCTTCTGCACCCCGGGCTTTGTCGTCGCGAGTAAGGCTTTCCTCGATAAGAACCCCAGCCCAACACCTGAACAAGTCCAGAAAGGATTGGGCGGGAATCTCTGCCGATGCGGAACCTACGTGGGCGTTCGCGCCGCGGTTGCTCAAGCGGCGGCTCAGAAAGGAGGACGGCGCAATGGCTGAATACAAATGGCCGGATGCTGACAAGCGCACCTTTATCGGTAAGCGCATTTCCAGAATCGACGGACCGCAGAAGGTTTCGGGGCGCGCGAAGTACTCATTCGACGTCAATCGTCCCGGCATGCTCTTCGGCAAGATGGTACGCAGCCCGCACGCGCACGCGAAGGTCAAGAGCATCGACACAAGCGCGGCCGAGGCTATGCCAGGAGTGAAAGCAATCCACGTGATCGCTCAACCCGGCACGCCAAGCGAAGAGTTGAACTGGGCGGGCGCTTCGGTCGTGGCGCTTGCGGCGGTCGACGAACCCACAGCCGAAGACGCGATGCGCGCTATCAAAATCGAGTACGAGATTTTGCCTCACCTGGTGATCGACACCGACATCAAGAACGCGGGTGAATTCGCAAAGCAGGCGAATGAGAACAAGGTCGGCGATCCTGACAAGGGCTTCAGTGAGGCCGAAGTTACAATCGAAGGAAGCTACGGTTTGCCGGTGATCACTCACTGCTGCCTCGAGCCTCATGGGTCGGTGATGCAGTGGGACGGCGACAACGTGCTCGCGAACCTTTCTACACAGGCGGTGAGCGGTTCCGTCGCGCAGATCGCCCGGCCGCTGGAAATTCCTGCGACCAGTGTTCGAGTTCAACAGGATCACATCGGCGGAGGTTTCGGAAGCAAGTTCGGACCCGACGAATGGGATATAACCGCGGCGCGGCTTTCAAAGAAGGCCGGCGGAAAACCGGTCAAGATGTTTAATCCGCGAGATGCCGAATTGATGGTCGCCGGAGCGCGGCCATCGGATTATGCGAAGGTGAAGATCGGCCTCAAGAAGGACGGAACGATCACCGCGTGGGAATCTCAGTCGTGGGGATCGGGAGGAATTGGCGGAGGAGGTTCGCCGCCGCTACCTTACATCTTCAACGTTCCGAACCAGCGCAAGCAGCACACGAACATCGTCAATCACGTGGGCAGCGCTCGCGCGTGGCGCGCGCCAAATCACCCGCAGGCTGCGGCCATTACAATGACCGCTCTCGAAGACGCGGCGGCGGCGCTGAACATGGATCCGTATGATTTCTTCCTGAAGAACATCGAGCTTACGGGGCAGCGCGCGCAGATCTACAGCGATGAGCTGAAGATAGCCGCCGACCTGATCGAGTGGAAGAAGAACTGGCATCCGCGTGGCGACAAAACACCGGGTCCAATGAAACGCGGGCTCGGGCTTTCGATACACACCTGGGGCGGGCTTGGTCATGCGAGCGATTGCGATTTGACGATTCAGCCGGACGGTTCGGTCGAATTGAAGATGGGCACTCAAGACCTGGGGACCGGCACTCGAACGGCGCTCGACATCATCGTTGCGGACACGCTCGGAATCCCGATGGATGCTGTGAAGATCAGCATCGGCGATAGCCGATTCCCGGCCTCCGGCGGGTCGGGCGGGAGCACTACGATCGGAGGAATCAGCGCGTCATCGCGACGAGCTTCACTTGATGCGTTGGATCAGATCTTCGCCAAGGCCGCGCCGGCGCTGGACGCCAAGCCGGAAGATCTGGAAGCAGCGGGCGGAATGATTCGAGTGAAGAGCGACCCGAGCAAATCAATGACTTGGGCCCAGGCTTGCTCTAAACTCGGCGCAACTCCGCTGACCGTTCGCGGCAAAAACCCCGGACCTGGGACTCTCATGAACCAGGGCGTTGGCGGGGCGCAAATGGCGGATGTTTCCGTCGATGTAGAAACAGGAGTCGTACGGATCAACAGGATAGTCGCCGTGCAGGACTGCGGCTTGATCATCGACCTCAAGACTGCCGAGAGCCAGGTTTATGGCGCCTTGATCATGGGTGTCTGCTATGCGCTCTATGAAGAGAAGATCATGGACGCGAAGACCGGCAGAATGTTGAACCCAAACATGGAGTTCTACAAACTGGCCGGCATCGGCGACATCGGTGAGCTGAAAGTTCATATGATGACCGGCAAAGGCTACGACGAGCGCGGAGTGATCGGCTTGGGTGAGCCGCCCGTGGTTTCGCCCGGCGCGGTGATCTCGAACGCGGTGGCCAACGCAATCGGAGTGCGCGTGCCATATCTGCCGCTCACGCCGGATCGAGTGCTGGACGCGCTCGAAAAGAAGGGAGGCAACAATGCGAGGATTTGAATACGCCAGCCCAACGACGAAAGAACAAGCGGTCGCTCTGCTCGGCAGAAATTGGGCGGACGCCGAAGTCCTGGCAGGCGGCACCGACCTGCTGTCGCTGATGAAGGACGATGTTGTCCACCCAAAGCGAATCGTCAGCCTCAATGACGTAGCTGAGCTGCGAGGAATCAAAGTTACCAACGCCGGAGTTCGCATCGGCGCTACGGTAACGATTCAGGAACTCCTCGATCATGCAAAAGTCGCGTCCGGTTATCCGGCCCTCGTGCACGCGGCCGAGGGAATAACCAGCCCGCAGATTCGCTCGATGGGAACGGTAGGCGGCGATCTGTGTCAGCGCCCGCGCTGCTGGTACTACCGGGCAGGGTTCGGACTTTTGGCCCAGGACGCGACCGGCGAGCCGCTTGTTCCTACCGGTGACAATCGCTATCACGCGATACTTGGCAATGCGGGGCCGGCTTATTTCGTGAATCCGTCCAGCCTCGCTCCGGCTCTGATTGCCTACGGCGCCACGTTGAGGATTCAAGGCGCGAAGGGCTCGCGCGAGGTGACGGTTGAGAAGTTCTTCGTGACGCCTCAGGATGCAAGCCAACGCGAATACGCCCTGAGACCGGGAGAGATCGTGACCGAGATCATCATTCCGTCCTCGAGCGGCTCGGCGAGCGCTACTTATGAAGTAAGGCAAAAGGAAGCGCTTGATTGGCCGCTCGCCGCGGCATCGGTGGCGTTGAAGATGTCGGCCGGCAAGGTGACTTCCGCGCGCGTTGTGCTCGGTCACGTAGCTCCGATCCCATGGAGATCGGAAGCTGCCGAACAGGCGCTGGTGGGCAAGGCGATCAGCGAAGACACAGCGAAGGCCGCCGGCGAAGCGGCTGTCGTCGGCGCCAAGAGTCTTGGACGAAATGGCTACAAGATCCAACTCGCTCGAGTCGCGGTCAAGCGAGCGGTGCTTGCAGCAGCGGGAGGTGCAAAATGATCAACGAAGCCGAACGCTTTGACGTCAACCATCCAAATCTGTGCGAGTGCCTTCGATGGAAGGGGATGTTCGTCGGGGTGCCGCACGATCCATCGGTGCCGGCCTCGAACTCGGGGCACTTTTGGTGCGTCTACACACAGACCTGCATTGGCCCGGATGGTCAGTTGGCAGAGCCGGGCAATTGTTCGTCTGGTGAGCGTGCCTGTCACGGCAAAGGTTACGTGTGATAGGATGAATTGAAAGTTTTTTAGCGTGCTTTGCGGTAATTCACAGCGCAAAGACGCAAAGGACCGCAAAGCACGCAGAAGTTTGGAAGGAGAATCAAAGATGCGAAGAATAGTGTTTATCTCAGCGCTGGCGCTGGTGGTCTTCAGCCTCGCCTCGACCGGCAAGGCTCAGGGAATATCGGGCGACTACATTGAAACACGAAGCGCGGATGTTTGGACCGGGCCTTGTGTCGCAAACGGGGAAGTAAATCTCGTAGGCGACCAGGCGATCCTTGCGTGGCGTGTGACCAAAGGCGAATGGAACGGTGTGTCGCTTGACGGACTCAGCGTCGTAGCCGCCGTCAAGGCCAACGCAACGCTCGGCGACCAATACAACGATCCTTATCCGGCGAAAGCGGTGATGATTGTCGATCAACGCGGTTGCGCGGAACAGCAGAAGGCGTTGGTCGCGTTCGCGCAAGCGATGGGCGGCGAACTGCTGAAGAATGTCGTGCGCATCGAGATCGCACCGATCACGGTTGAGGTCACCGGTGAGGGCGGTCACTACAGCAAGACGGTGGTTCAAGCGGGTCGTTTCGCGGGAATCGAAACGCGCTCGATCGGAAAGAAGGACCACATGTGCGGAAACGAAGACATCTACTACCAACCGCTTGCTGAGATGAACCATTCGATGCCCGCTGTGGCCGAACTCGATCAATACAAGGGTTCTGATCTTGGCGTGTCGTGGACGATTCACGGCAAGCGCAGCGCTTTTGTCGGCACCTTCGCCCGCTAGAGCTTTCTTGGCGTCTTTGCGGTTCTTTGCGTCTTTGCGCCGAAAGGGGCTTCGCGCAAAGATCGCAAAGCACCGCAAAGACGCAAACGATTTCAAGTCCAATGTCACGAAAATCCCTGCTCTCTTTTTTCCTGATTGCAACCGCCCTTATCGCGACGTCGAACGCGGTCGCCGTTGACAATAAAGTCGAACAAGTCGGCGCGTACGCTGACCCCGCGGCTTCCGACACTCTAAAGAAAGCTCTCGATGCGAAAGGCTGGCGGGTAAGCCTGGCTGATGGCGCCTACTGCGACGTTTGGATGAGAACGACGATTGCAGCCGGAAAGACCGATCAGCCTGGCGCGGTCTACACCTCGCTTGGCGAGTCGACGTTAGTAGGAGTTGTCACTTTCGCAAGGGCAACCACCGACTTCCGCGGGCAGTCGGTGAAGCCCGGCTCATACACGCTCAGATACGCGCTTCACCCGGCGGACGGAAACCATATGGGGATCTCGCCGATTCGGGACTTCCTGATAATGCTCCCGGTGGCGATGGACCCGAACCCCGATGCGTCGTTTAAGTTTGAAGAGATGAGCAAGATGAGCACCAAGGTGACCGGCACCAATCATCCCGGCGTGCTGAGCCTGGTCCAGATCGACAAGGCTCCAGCAGTTCCCGGTGTGTCGCAGGATGATTCGAATCACACGGTGTTTTCTGCGTCGCTCAAGAGCCAATCGGGTGCTGTAATTCCGATCGCTTTCATCGTCAAGGGTCACGCCGAGCAATAGTAGTTCGGCCTGCTCCTGGGCCGGCCCCGGCAAACCAATGAAAAGCAAACTCTGGCGAATCAAAGTAACGGCGCTTGCATTGTTCCTGCTGTTGCCGGTGCTTGTTCGCGCCTCTGATTCCACAGTCGAGTCAACCAATCTGGAGATCCGATTGCCGCTCGGCATCCCTCAAGAGCTGTGGGCGTACTTCATTCCAAGAGACAATGCTATGACCGCGGGTAAAGTTGAGCTCGGCCGGAAGCTCTTCTTCGAAGCTCGCCTCTCGGCGGACGGCTCCGTGAGTTGCGCCAGTTGTCACGATCCGAATCGCGCTTTCACTGATGGCAAACGCCTGGCTGAAGGCATCGGCGGACGCCGAGGAATTCGCAATTCTCCGACTCTGCTGAACGCGATGTTCAACGGGGGACAGTTCTGGGACGGGCGCGCCGCGTCGCTCGAGGACCAGGGCAAAATGCCGCTCGTCAATCCTGATGAGATGGGTAATAAGTCACTGGATGAAGTCGCGTTGCGTATCGGCGCGATGCCCGAATACGCCAAAGAGTTTGAGCGAGTCTATGGAACGGCCGTCACCATGGACGGAATTGCCAAAGCGATAGCCGCGTTTGAGCGCACGCTTGTATCGGCGAACTCGCCGCTGGACCGGTATCTTGCGGGCGATGTCGACTCGATGAACGAAGCGGCGCGCATCGGCATGGGCCTCTTCCGTGGCAAGGCTCGTTGTAGTATTTGTCACGCGTTTAATCAGAACTTCTCGACGTTTGCTACATTTCCCTTCCTGACTGATATGAATTATCGCAACACGGGCATCGCCGCGAACTATGAAGGATTCGGCGCGCTGGCGCGTCGTGCGATGAACGCTGCTCGCGATCGATCGGACGGGATACCAACCGAAGTCGCAAAACACGAACGCGCCGGAGAGCTGGGCCGCTTTTTGATCAGCGGCAACACGCTGGATGTGGGCGCGTTTCGCACGCCGTCGCTTAGAAACGTCGAGTTGACTGCTCCCTATTTTCACGACGGGAGCGCGGCCACGCTGGAAGATGTAGTGAGATACTACATAAAAGGCGGGAATCAAAACGCGAATCGCGACTGGCAGCTCGAGCCGGTTGCATTGAATGAGGGCGAACAGCGAAACCTGGTCGAGTTTCTAAAGGCCCTTACCAGCGATGACGCCCGCGGCACGACACAGAAGCGATGAACGGCCTTCGCGTTCTTCGGGTTGCTGCTTGCAGACTGCGCGCGCGAAACCTATCAATCCTGAATCTTCTCAATACCCAATAACTCACGCAGTCGCGGCTCGAGTGCTTTACGTATATCGGGGTCGGAGAGTGCATATTCGTTAACGGTCTTCAGGTAGTTGATGGGGTCACCGATCGTAAGCCACTGACCGTCCGCAACGGATTCGGCCACCACTTTGCCGCCCTGGTGAATGTAGGCACGTATCGCATCGGTCAACCAAAGTTCGCCGGCCTTTCCAAGCGGCATCTCTTTCAGTATTCGGATTATCTCGCCGGACAGAAGGAACCGGCCAAACATCGCCAGGTTTGAACGAGCCTCTTCGCGCGAGGGTTTCTCAACTACGTCATCCAGTTCTCGCTCGGGACTGTTCGGCTTGATCTGCGCGATGCCGTACAGCTCTACATCTTCCCAGGGCACTTCCTGAGTGCCCACAACAAGCGCGCTGGTGTTCTCGTGTTTTTCAATCAGCATCCTGGTGAAGGGGATCTCGGATTTTATGAGATCATCGCCGTAAGCATAGATGAACACGTCGTCGTCGACGAGATGCTGACTTGCCACCATCAGCGGGGTCCCGTTCCCGTAAGGCCCTTCCTGTACTTCGATGATAATTTCGACCTTGGCCAATCTATCGATAAACTCATCAAGCGATTTATACCTGCCGCGCTGGAGGAGGGTCTCAGGTTCGTACTTGCGACGTAGAGGCTCGGAGTTTTCGCCGGTAATGATGATGATGCGCTCGATCCCTGAGTCGATGAATTCTTCGATGATGAGCTGAATGGCCGGCTTATTGATGATGGGCAGAAGCTCTTTGGGATAGCCGAGTGTGATTGGCAGCATTCGTGTTCCGGAACCCGCCGCCGCAATCACGCCCGTTTCAACGCTCATTCGCTAGATCTCCAAGTATGATAGGGGCATGCCACAGGCAGAAAGTACCACGCTCAGGTTGTTCTCACAAGCGGGGGATTAGAACCGGCGGACTTTTGATTACGCTGACCTATGATTGAATCCATTTACGGAAATATCGCTCAAAGGCACGGTGATACGGCCTTCGTAACGATAGTTCCAGGATAGTTGACACGAAGTATGGGCGGCGTTAGAGTAGGCGCCAAATAGAACGGCAGCCGATTAGGCGCTCTACTCGAGGGTTCTCATTATCCGAAGGAGTTGAGGCTAGTCTGCGCGGTGAGCACAAATCTGTTGGCGTGCATGATTTGTCGCCAACGGAGGCTCGATCATCAGTGTATAAGGAGGAATTGATGCTCGCTTCAAAAGCTGTAGTATTCACTCATTTACCGGTTTCCATAGACGGGCAGTCGTTCGTATACAACAGTAAGATGATCAATAAATTAATCAAGCGCGTACTCCCTTATTTCAAGGCTTATTTGCGATGTCAAAACATTGGTCTTGTCTACGTCTACGTAGATACTGGGGTACGACTTACACTTAGGCACCTCATGGAACAAGCCGACACCATTCAGTTTACGATCGCAGAGCTTGAGTTCGAGCAGAATACCAGAAATTGCCTGAAGCTGGCCGTACACAAAGCAATCGACCAACTGAATAAGGAGCTTGGCTCGTCGTTCAAGCTTACCTGCCGACCGGATTTTCAGTTCATCGGTCTTCCTCATTTGTTTACTCTGATTCACTCGCTGTACCGCATAGACCGAGGCTTGATACAGGATTTGGCAGGCAAAGAAGAGCGGTTCACATATGACTCGCCGAAGTTTGTGGAGGCGATCATACGTATCGTCCGCGGCATCCACTATCCTCACACACAATTTCCAATCTTTCGGATTGACGAGGACGTCGAAGTCAATGAAACCGCAATTGGATTGTTACTGGACCACGCAAGGGAAGTAATGCAGAGTCCGGATCTGTGCTTCTTTTCCGGCGGATATGGCAGGTACGGTGAACCGCTTGATCCTGTAAACGATTATGCAGTCCGCTTACACTGGCTCGTGGATCCGCACTCTCATACATTGAGTAATCAAAGCAGTTGTTTCCTACGCGACCTAGGGGAATTTGGGGCTACGCAGGTTTCGACCGACAAACCTGTCAGCAACTTTCTGAGAGATTGGTTCAAGGAACTGAAGCGGGAGCCGAGTGCCAATCGTGCATCACAGCAAGTAATTTCCGGCGCCGGCCTTTTCATGTCATTCCTGGCGATCCATACCCTCCCGCCGTTCATGAATTTTCGCACTTTAGTCACCTGGATAGACGACCATTTGAAGCGACAGTTGCACGAAGCCCTGGGTCATCTCTCGCATCCTCCAGAGACCATTGAACACGTGGAAAATGCATTATTTCGCCAAGACCGTCATCCGGGTGGAATAACGGAGGGATGGATTGATTGGGCCAAGGATGTGTACTTTGAAAGGCTTCTAAGCGGGTGCATTATGCATGCCCTTATCACGACACCGGCGGGAGAAAAAGGGGAATTGGCGATAGCGGTCGAGGCCGTGGTCCTACGTGGCTACAGGGTAACGTTTGACGAGGAAGATTTGCGTGGGAGATTAGACACTGTCGCAACCCAAACCGCCCTCGCGGTTCTCAATCTTTGGGCTCACGCGGACTACGGAAATTCAATGCTACGTACTTGGGCCGAGGGTATGTTAAAGCGGATATCTTCCTGGCTATTTCACGTGGATGATTTCAGGGAATCAACCAAGACTGAACCAACCAGGCTCGCAATCAGGCTCCGAGACGCCCAAGATCCACTGTCTCGATACCTTCTGGAACAATTCGCGAGTGAGGCACAGGAGGAACTGAAGGCATATGACGGTAGCGCTCCTTTGTCCCAGCCTATGAAGAACATCGTTGTTGACAAGCTTAATAGAGTGTTGGAGAGCAACGATCTGTTCGAGAGGTGTGTTGAGTATGTCCCGTTGACAGAGCGAATTCAGAGATTGATCCTGAAACAGACAAAAGACGAGGAATGGATTCCCATTAATCGACTCCTCTTGGAGCATGCTTGCGAGACGGAAGTCCCAAAGAGTCTCATAAGGAACATAGTCAATGATGCGCTAGCCTACGTTAATCTGGTACGGCGATGGCCCCAGTACGTAGGCGCGATTCAAATGCTGAAACAGGTTCACGCGTATTGGCTCTTTAGGCGTGTAGACGAGAATCTCCCGACAGAACCAACTCAATAGATCGGTGAACAGATCGGTGAACGCTTTTGCGCGAGCATCCGATACCGACCTCAGGCGTATCCGAACGCATTCTTAAGCCTGTTTGACCGTACGGCGGAAAGGTTTCGCGAAACTCCAGTGCGCCTCCGCGATTAGCGATTCATGAGGCGACATCCTCAATACAGCGCTCGATACGCGCCGCCGTCCACCTGAATCACGGTGCCGGTAACATAGCTCGCGCGCTCCGAACAAAGGAATGCGACCACTGCGGCAAACTCTTTTGGATCGCCGATTCGGTTCATCGGAGTTGAAGCGGCCCATCGCTCATAGACTTCGTCGACAGTAATCCCCTCCTTCTGCGCGGTGACCGGAGCGATGCTTTTCAAACGTTCAGTCAGGTGATAGCCGGGACAGACCGTGTTGACGGTTATGCCATCGGCGGCGACCTGTTGAGACAGGCTTTTCATAAAGCCCAGCACGCCGGCGCGCGCGGTGTTCGAGAGAATCAGATTCTCGACCGGCTGTTTTGCCGCAATCGAAGTGATTGCGACTATGCGGCCCCACCCACGTTTTCTCATATAAGGGACGGCTTCACGACACAGATTGATCGTGCTGATTAGATTGAGCTCGACAGCTTCGCGATAATCCTGGGCGGTGAAATCATTGAAGAATCCGGCTGGCGGTCCTCCGGCATTGGCCACGAGTATGTCGACGGCGGCGAATCTCTTCACGGTTTCAGAAACGAGTTCCCGGATGTGATCTTCGTTGGTTACATCGCCAGGGATCGGCAATACTTCCGCCCCACCAGCGGCCCGAATTTCGTCAGCCGCATTCTCCAATTCGTCGGCCCGGCGAGCATTTATCACGACTGTAGCGCCCTCGGCGGCCAGCTCGATCGCGGTAGCTTTGCCGAGCCCGCTCGATGCCGCCGTGATTATCGCTACTTTGCCCTTCAGTGCGAGATCCATGACTCCTCCGGCGATCCAGACTCAGAATAACGTAAAGCCGGCGTCTTGTTGAGGAAGAATGTTGCCTGGAGAGAGAGTGTGTTCTTAAGGTTTCCCGGATTGTCGGGGACGTGAGCGCTTTAGGAAAATGGTTCGTAGTTCGGCCTTCAGGCGGAAGTTCGTAGCGAGAATAGAAAGCGATTACGAACTTCCGCCTAAAGGCCGAACTACGAACGTGTATCAAGCTCTTACGATCAACCGACGATCTCCATAAGAGTGTCAAGCGCTCTGTGATGAAACACACGAGGAGCGTTCTCCAGTACTTCTTCAAGCGTGGTAGCTCCGCGCAGCGCCTTTACCATTCCATCTTCCTGCATCGTGCACAAGCTGCATGAATCAAGACTGATCTGGCGGATCTCCTGCATCGTGCGCTTCTGAAGGATGGCGTCGCGAATATCTACGTTCGGAACCAGCAGTTCATATATTCCCAATCGTCCGCGGTAGCCGGTGAAGTTGCACGCCGAGCAGCCCTTGCCGTGGAATAATGTGAAGCTGTTGATCTCCTCGCGCTTCAGACTGAACCGCCGCAGCACGCGGTCCTCGGGCTGATACTCGACGCGGCAACCCGGGCAAACCTTGCGCACCAGGCGTTGGGCCAGCACGGCCCCGATGGTCGACGCAATCAGTGAGGTTTCAATTTCCATGTTTATCAATCGCACGAGCGCGCCTACCGAGTCTTCAGTGTGAAACGTCGCGAAGACTTTATGACCGGTTAGCGCCGACTGCACCGCTATATCCGCGGAGAACGGATCGCGAATCTCGCCAATTACGATGATGTCCGGGTCCTGCCGTACGATCGATCTCAGCGTTTCGTTGAAGCCCAAACCAATCTTCTCGTTGATCGAGCACTGGGAAATTCCGTCGATTACATACTCGACGGGATCTTCACAAGTAATGATCTTGACCGTCGGATCGTTGCAGTGGTCGATCGAGCTGTAGAGAGTCGTCGTTTTGCCGGAGCCGGTAGGTCCGGTGATCAAGGTGATACCTGACGGAGCGGCAAGCACGTCCTCGCTGTAGATGCGCAGGATGTTTGGCGCGAAGCCCAGTTCCTGAAGGCTGATCAGCGATGCTTTGTTCAGGATCCTCAGCACCACGTTCTCGCCGAATACCGTCGCGTAGAATGACGCGCGAATGTCGATTTCCTGGGTGTCGGTCTTGACGAAGATGCGGCCGTCCTGGTGCTTTCGCCTCTCTGCTACGTCGGCGTCGGCAAGAATCTTTATTCGAGAGATGATTCGCGGAGTGTAGTCCCTCGGAAAATCGAGCTTATGCACGAGCACGCCGTCGATGCGGTATCGTACTCGAAGCTTGTTTGCCATCGGCTCGAGATGGACGTCTGAGGCGCCTTCCTCGATAGCCGATTTGATCAACTGATCGACCATCTGGACCACCCTGTCTTCGCCCGTCGGCGCCTGGGCTTCAAGGGAGTGGTACTTCACCTTCTGATAATCTGCGATTCCCGATTCCTTGCCCTGAAGCAGGGCGTCGATCAGATCGAGCTTCTGAGTGATGATCGCGCTCGTGGCAAGCGCGAGTTGCACGTTGCAACCGAAGAGGCGCTCGATCTCCTCCACGAAGTGCGTCATCGTGGGGTCGGCGACAAGCAGTTGCAGGCGCCCGGCCTCGAGCTTAACCGGAAGCGCAACCTGGCGCCGCAGGTACTTCAAAGAGACTTTGCGCACAAGCTCGGAGTCGATCTGCGTGATATCAGGTTCGACGATCGGCAGGTTGAATTTTTCTGCAAGCGCTTCGACGATGTGACGCTCTTCGATCAGGCCCATCTCGATCAGGGTTTCGCCGATGCGTTTTGGTTTGGATGTCGACTTGCGTTGAATCTCGCGCGCTGCCCTGACGTCATTATCCGTGACCAGGCGACGAGCGATAAGGATGTCGCTGATGCTGACTCGGCTTCGGGAACGGCGAACGAAATCGTCGAGCCTGGGTCTGCTGATCCAGTTCATTTCCAACAGAACGTCGCCGAGGGTTTTTTCGCCGTTCAAGTGCTCGGCGATCTTGCGCGCCTTTGAGAGCTGGTCTTTTGTTAGCAGACCTTCGTTGATTAGTGCGGTTTGTGTTACATCGTCCAGCGAGTATTGGAGCATCCTGCCTCCCCGATTCTCGGTGTAAGGTCGTGCGTTTCGGAACGGGCTTAACCGTTGGGCTATCCGAAATTCAAGAGGGGACAGGGGAGGGGAGCAATGCGCGAGATCCGCCACAGCGAGGAGATCATAACCGGGCTGCATTCGAATTTCACTAGTTTTTTCGTAGTGTTCGGTTATTGGGTTGCGACTTGTAACGCCTGGTCAGTCCTTCGCGTGCTTCGCGGTCCTTTGCGACTTTGCGCTGAGTATTGGGTATTAAGATACTCAGCGCAAAGACGCAAAGAACCGCAAAGCACGCGAAGGTTATTAAGCAACAGATGGGCATCGGCGCAATACCGGACGCTACGCTTGCGGCGCTCAATTCGCACAAAGATCTCGGGATTCACACCGAGATGTTTTCGGACGGAATAATCGATCTGGTTACGAGCGGCGTGATCAACAATCGGCTGAAGAAGACTCATCCGGGCAAGGTGGTCGCCGGGTTTCTTATGGGCACGCGCCGGCTTTACGATTTCGTCGACGACAACCCGTTGATCGCGATCCTCGACATTGCCTACGTCAACGATACATCGGTCATCAGGCGCAATCCAAAGGTGACCGCGATTAACAGCGCCATCGAAGTGGACACCACCGGACAGGTGTGTGCCGACTCGATCGGGACCTATCAGTATTCGGGCGTTGGCGGACAGATGGACTTCATACGCGGCGCCTCGCTCTCTGAAGGCGGCAAGCCGATCATCGCGCTTCCGTCGGCGACAAGCCACGGCGAATCGAGGATCGTGCCTTATCTAAAACAAGGCGCCTATGTAGTAACCACCCGCGCGCACGTTCACTACATCGTCACGGAATATGGCGTAGCTTACCTGTACGGCAAGACCCTGCGTGAAAGAACTCGGGCGTTGATCGAGATCGCTCATCCGGATCATCGCGAGTGGCTCGAGCGCGCAGCACGGGAGCGATTCAAGGCAGGAATTTGACCACGTTAATATCTGAAGCGTTATGGTCCATCATGGAGTATTGCGGCGAGGAGTGTGCAATGAACGCTCGGACGTCCCGCAGTTGAGCACGTGCCGCGCTGTCCAGTTCACCTTCATTCTGACAAACCGAACTCCGCGCGAACTTCTTCAACGCTTGTCTTTCGCCCTTCAAGACTATCGGCCAATCCATTCTCGATCGCTTCACGGACATATGTTTCATGGTCGGGTGGGGGAACAGGGTGGTGCTGCTCCTCATAGGCCTCGACCAACGTGACCAGCACATCAAGCTTGTCGCCCTGTGGTGTGCCGTAGGTGGATCCCCACAAGCGTTCGATTTCCTTTAAGGCAGCGTCGTACTCGGCTTCTGTTCTGATCGGCTTAATGTCCATGATCATTCCTCAAATCGTGGCGGCATCGATTCTGTCAGATTATACGGGAGTTATTAGGCAGTAAGAAGTAGCGGGTGGTGTCCTAAAGTTGTGTTGGTCGACGAGGAAACCGGCGCGGCTTTCTTTGGAGTGCGGCGCGGTCTGTGCGTACGCGCCGCTTTGGCTGCTTTGAATCGCCACCAAAAGCCAAAGCGGCGCGTACGCACAGACCGCGCCGCACTCCAAATATGTTCGTGACTTGGCCTCAGGTCGTTGTCATGCGTCTCTCAATACCAACACAACTTTAGGACACTATCAAGTAGCGGTGACATGGTTCCTCCATATCTATTATGAAGCGGCTTTCAGTCTTGCAAGAACTCCTTCAGTATGTCTTTCCGCGAGTGGGTCGAACGCGCGGCTCGGCAGAAATTCAACCCAGGGATCTGACTGACATGTAGGGGCGGCCCTCCGTGGCCGCCCCTTCTTGGCCACAGGCAAATCAACGTAGCGCAATGAGGGGCGGCCACAGAGGGCCGCCCCTACATGATTTTGCCAACGCGGGAGAATGACGTTTCTAGGAAGCCTGGACGAACGCGATGCCAGCGTCGATCGCTTTGAGGTTCAACTCAACCAGGGCCTTTTTCTTAGTCATCGCTTCGATCGTCTTGACGAGCCCTTCTTTGCTTAGCAGCTTGGTCTTTCCTATCAGCGCCCCGAGCGCAATTATGTTCGCAACCTTCGCGCTGCCGATCTCATCTGCCATCGATGTCGCCGGTAACGCGATGATTTCAACGTCGCTTCGAGTCGGCGCGATGTCAATCAGTGATGAGTCATAGATAATCATCCCGCCGCCGACGGCCTCTGACTCGAACTTCTCGAGTGAAGGCCGGTTCAGCGCAATCAAGACGGTCGGGTCGGAGATCAACGGAGACCCTATCACCTCATTAGAAATATTGACGTGACAATTGGCCGTCCCGCCTCGCATCTCAGGCCCGTACGACGGAAGCCACGAGACGTGGTAGCCCTGATCCATCCCCGACTCAGCAAGCATCTTCCCGAGAAACAACACGCCCTGGCCGCCAAAGCCCGCGATCTTGAGTCGCGGATTGCGATAGCACGCAGCAACCTCCGGCGGCGTGGCCTTCTCAAATGCTTCCGCTCCGTTCCCGTTGCTCAATCCCAGGATTGCCGGAATCTGTTCGAGAGGAATGTTCTCGCGGTAGCGCGTCCAGCCTTCACGTTCCGTGCTCAGGTCTTTGATCACGCCGAGTGGGAATTGCGCCATCAAGTTGTCTTTCACCCACGAGAGAGAATCTACCGGCGTGAGTCCCCAGCCGGTTGGACACGGCGACAGAACTTCGATCAGCGAAAAGCCCCGGCCCTCGATCTGATTCTGGATAGCTTTGCGAACAGCTTTTCGCGCCTTGATGCGAGACTTGTTGTCGAAGAGTCCCACGCGTTCGATGTAGGTCGGACCTTCGAGACTTGCGAGCAATTCGCTGACGCGCAGCGGATAGCCTTCGCATTGCAGCTTCCGGCCGAACGGCGACGTAGTGGTCTTCATTCCCATCAACGAAGTCGGAGCCATCTGTCCGCCGGTCATTCCATAGATCGCATTATTCACAAAGAAGACCGTAATGTTCTCGCCGCGATTTGCCGCGTGCAGAATCTCGTTGCCCCCGATCGCGGCAAGGTCGCCGTCGCCTTGATAGCTTATGACGACACTGTCGGGGAGCGCGCGCTTTACGGCGGTAGCAGCCGCGGGCGCTCTTCCGTGCGGCACCTGAATGTTGCCCACGTCGAAGTAGTAGTACGCGAAGACCGAGCACCCAACCGGGTTTATCAACACGGTTCGATCCTGGACGCCAAGATCGTCGATGGCTTCGGCAATGTACTTGTGAAGATTGCCGTGGCCGCAGCCTGGGCAGTAATGCGTTGTAACGTGATCGCCAGCCTTGCGATCAAACTGCCCATAGATACTGTTCGCTCTCTGATATGTTTTCACGTACATCGTCTACCTCGTTGGCTTTGATGATCTGCCCCAGGAGCTCATCCGTTGTTGGAACCATGCCGCCGACTCTCGAGTAGAACTTTACGGGCCGTTGTCCGTTCACAGCGAGCCGGACGTCTTCGACCATCTGCCCGTTACTCAGCTCCACCGTAAGAAAGCACTTCGCCCACTCGCTCTCGAAAGCAATCTCTCGTGTCGGGAACGGCCACAATGTGATGGGCCGAAGCAGCCCAGCCTTGATGCCTCGCGCTCTTGCCAGGTCAACCGCGGTCTTCAGGATGCGAGCGACGATGCCGTAGCCAATGGTTATGATCTCGGCATCCGAGGTTTTGTACTTCTCGAACATCGCCGTTCCGCGGCTTGCCTGAGTGTATTTTTCCTCGAGATGCCGGACATGATTCTCGAGCTCCTCGGGTAACAGATAAATCGAGCTGATCAGATTCTTTCTGGTCGCGGCGTCGGCATGGATCGCCCAGTCCTTAGAGGACGGTGAAACAACCGCGGTCGGAAAGTCGACGGGCTCCATCATCTGGCCGATGAATCCGTCCATCAGCACGATTGCCGGGTTTCGAAAGCGATCGGCAAGCTCGAATGCTAGAAACGTCAGGTCGCAAGTTTCCTGTCCGGAGCTCGGCGCGAGCACGATCGTATGATAGTTACCGTGGCCGCCCCCCTTTACGATCTGATGATAGTCGCTTTGCTCGGGCGCGATGTTACCGAGGCCCGGGCCTCCTCGCATCACGTCGACGATCACGCACGGCAATTCCGAGCCGGCCAGATATGAGATGCCCTCCTGCATCAGGCTCAGGCCGGGTCCCGAAGAAGCGGTCATCGTGCGCTCGCCAACCGACGCGGCGCCGTAGACCATGTTGATCGCAGCGACTTCGCTTTCGGCCTGAAGAAAAGTCCCACCGGTTGCCGGAAAGTACCTGGCTGCGGATTCGGTGATCTCGCTTGCTGGCGTGATCGGGTACCCATAAAACGAGCGGCAACCCGCCAGGATTGCCGCTTTCACGACCGCGTCATTTCCCTTGATCAATTCTTTTGCCATTGATCTATCCTCAGAAGTTCGTTTGATCTAATGTGCCAAGGCCGGCTTTTTGGGCGACTCGAGCACGAACACAGTGATGGCTCCCGGCTCGGGGCACGCGAAGAAACATATCCCGCAACCAGTGCAGCCGGAGCCCAGGTACAGAGCCGGATGATAACCGTGCGTGTTGAGCCGCTCGCTTAACTTCATGACGCCGGGCGGACAAGCGGTTACGCACAACTCGCAGCCTTTGCATTCTTCTTCGGAGACTTCAACTCGACCACGATCCAGCTTCTCGTTGCTTTCGTCCTTCATGGCATTTGCTCCTCGGAAGCACCATCATCTCGTCGCGCATCCTCTCTAGCTGTCTGTCGAGATGCATTCAAGTGCGAACTTCAAGTTCGCTTCCAAAGCGAGTCTAGGACCTCGAACCCGATGGTATCTATGATCGGTGTCACAAGTGGGCGTGACAGCGGTCACAAGGCGTCGGTATTCTTCGACATCGCGTCAGTTGCGGCCGAGTGACCGCGTGCGTTCAGAGTCGCGGGCGTTAAGAGTACCGACTTTAGTGGATGCGGCCGACAAGGCTGCGAATCTTATGGGGTGAAAGTCCCCTGCCGTCAATTGCCCGATTCGGACGGCTAGCATATCCGACGCGAGGTGAGGTAACGAGCCTTGCGGTGCTCGGAAGTAA
>DATNBZ010000094.1:0-3379 GCA_035607285.1 Blastocatellia bacterium
AAGTGATACCAGTACTTCATCAATCCGCGCATGCCCGGCAGTCCCGAGAATATCTGAGCGATGCCGACAGCCAGCGTGACCGCGCCTCCCGTCCGCCCGCGCAGATTTTTCTCTCCAGTCTCCTGTGTGAGTTCATCGAGCTTCTGCTCGTGAAGGTCAAATCCTTCGCTGCTGTTCGTATCGACAAACTGAGTGTATGTGGTCTTTGCTTCCGTGGTGCCTTGCTTCATGTTGATGGAAAAATAATCACCGGGGAGCAACGAGCTCGCAGCGACAAGAGCAACGACGCCGACCAATCCTTCCATCAACATGCTTCCGTAGCCGATCACTCGCGCGTCGGTTTCTTTATCGAGCATCTTCGGCGTGGTGCCCGAGCTGATCAACGAGTGAAAGCCCGATATCGCCCCGCAGGCTATCGTCACGAATACAAACGGGAAGACCTTACCCGGAATGATCGGCCCGCCTCCCGATACGAACGGCGTGGTCGCCGGCATATGGAGATGCGGCGCGACGAAAAGCACTCCGATGATCAGGAATGCCACCGTTCCGATCTTCATGAATGAGCTGAGGTAATCTCGCGGGCACAGCAGCATCCACACCGGGAGCACCGACGCAATGAACCCGTATCCCGCCATCATGTAGGTAATAGTTGTCTCCGAAAAAGTGAAGCTCCTGGCAAGCGACGATTCCGCGATCATTCCACCAACAACGACCGCGGCGAAGAGACCTATCACGCCAATGGTTGTAGCTTCAGCGGTCTTGCCCACTCGGAACCGGAACATATAGAAACCCATCACAATCGCAAGCGGTATCGTGAAGCCAACCGTGAATGTTCCCCACGGACTCTCGCCGAGCGAATTCACAACAACAAGGCCGAGCCCCGCAAGCGCGATGACGACTATAAACAGAATCGCGATGCCGGTGACTACACCGGAGAGCGGGCTTATCTCAGCTCGAGCGATTTCCGCGAGCGACTTCCCTCGCCGCCTGACTGACGACGCGAGAATGATGAAATCATGCACTGCACCGCCCAACACGACACCTATCACCAGCCACAGTAGTCCCGGCAGAAATCCAAACTGCGCGGCAAGCACCGGCCCCACGAGCGGACCCGCTCCGGATATCGCGGCGAAATGATGTCCGAACAATACCCATTTGCTGGTCGGGTAGTAGTTGCTTCCATCGTTCATCGCGTGAGCGGGAGTCTGGCGGCTGTCGTCCAGCACCATCACCTTCGCCGCGATAAAGGCACTGTAATATCGATACGCAATGGCTAACACGCAAAGCGTGCCAATCATGATGGGAAGTGCACTCATGGAGCTCTCCTCTTGATTAGCCTTTCGAAGCAACAGGAATGAAGGATTTGATTCGACGGTGATGCTAAGCGATAAGCCGCGCGGGTGTCAACGAAGACGGGTAGTGTTCGGTTATTGGGTTGCTGACTTGTGACGTGTGATCAGTCCTTCGCGTGCTTTGCGGTCCTTTGCGCCTTTGCGCTGAGCATTGAGTCTTGCTGGGTATTGAAGGAGCAAGACTCAATACTCAGCGCAAAGGCGCAAAGGACCGCAAAGCACGCGAAGCATATTTATCCTGAAAAACACGCCACGATGTGCAACATATTACAAATCCTAGGAGGGTTCATGAGAAGCGGCTGCCGCGTTTGACTCTCAACTTCTCGCGATAGTCGTCGCCTTCCATCGGCACCAACCTGCACATCTCGTGCAACCTCGACCGAAGCCGGACTCCTACGCGATCCGATAAGCTTTCGTCGTACGCCGAGCCGATCGGGATGTCCAGATAGTTAGACGTGAAGATGGTGACCTTCTTCTCATTGTAGCGCTTGTTGATAATGTGGGTGATGGTTTCCTGAACCCACTCCGTTGGCTTGCTGGCTCCAAGCTCATCAAGCACCAGCACCTCAGCTTCGAACACCGGAGACAGGATCTTGAGCTCAGACGTATGCGTGTTCGGGTTGTAGCTGTCCTGGATCTCTTTCAGCAGATCGCGGAAGTCGTAAAACAATCCGCCGATTCCTTTGCCGATCAACGCCTTCAGGGCCGCGACCGCCAGATGCGTCTTACCTACTCCGCAGCGGCCCAGGTATAACAGGCCGACGTCAACTATAGGGTATTCATCGACAAATCGTTTGGTGTTCATCAACGCGCGGCCAACCGAAATGCAAGCCGGCTCGAAGTTGTTGAGGTCGCAGTGCAGGAAGCGCTTTGGTACGCGGGACTGGGCGAGCAGGAGTTCAGTGCGAGCGTCGGTCTTGCACTGGCACTGCCTTACGCCCTTGCCTTCGATGGGTTCCCAACCGGTTCCACCGCATTGCGGGCACGGCGCAAGTTGTATATCTGATGACCCAGAAATCATTGCTTCCTGCTAATTATTGGCGACGAATTCGAGAGGGGTTCTCGATCCAACAGGGCGCATTTATATCAAACGCGCATGCGAAACGCAATAACTAACCGGTCATGGATGACAACTTTTTTTCGAAAAAAGTTTTCCACAATCGAACTACTGAAGTTACACCTCTCGAGTGAATGTAAATTCTCGCTATCACCCTGAAAGCCGTCTGAGCGCGCGTCTCAAGACTGCCTCGATAGTGCGCTCTCCTTCCTCGCGCAGCGCAAATTGAACGCAGCGGTCTGCAATGGCTTTTGGATAGCCCAAAGCCATCAGCGCTGAGATCGTATCTTCTCTCACAGCATCCTCGCCGGCCGCCGCTTCTCTCGAGGCCGCCTGTTCGCCAGCTCGGGCTTCGACTGAGATTGCAGCCATCTTGTCTCTCAACTCGACGACGACCCGCTCGGCAGTCTTCTTCCCAACTCCGGGGATCGACGTAAGCCGCGCGAGATCATTGGTGCTTATCGCGCTGATCAATTCCGCGGCCGACATACCTGAAAGCATCGTTATCGCGAGCTTCGGCCCAACGCCGCTGACGCTTGTAAGCTTCAGGAAAATGTCTTTCTCTCGCGCCGTCCAAAATCCGAAGAGCTGAAGCACGTCTTCTCTGACGTGAGTATGAATCCTGAGCGACACATCCGAGCCGGGCTCGCCCAACTCATAGAATGTGGAGACGGGAATAGTGACGTCGTAGCCGACCCCGCCTACGTCGACAATGATGGAATTCGGTTGTTTTTCGATGAGCTTACCGGAAAGTTGCGCGATCAATTGGAGCTCCCGTGAAGACTGCCCGAAAACGAAGTTTCTCAGCTTGCATCGGAAGTAGTCAACGGACTCGGGTAGTGTCCTACGCTAGGACTGCCACCCGGACTCGTGAGGTTGGTGTCAACTGTTCGCGCTCGAATGTCAACTCTTCGCTCTCTAATCCCGTAGGGATGGCGGCGTGTAGCCACGGGTGAGTCCGCGAACCCGT
>DATNBZ010000101.1:0-2818 GCA_035607285.1 Blastocatellia bacterium
AAGAGCGCGCTGCTGGTAACCGAGGCACCGCTCCTGTATCGCATGGTCCGGTGACATCTGTTCGAGGGTGTTTCCGATTTGGTCGCCCCACTGCAGAACCGAATACGGATTCTGTATGATACATCGCCCGGCTGTCTCGCGGGCCCAAAGCTCAAAGGGCAAATTCTCGATCGCTGCCTTTAGCAAAGCTTCGTTTTCCTTCAGCGCTCGCTCAGTGCGTTTCCGCTCGGTTATGTCGATTAGCATTGCAAGACCACCGATGAATTCACCGGCCGAATCGAATAGAGGCGTGGTGGAGACGATGGCCCAAACATACGAGCCATCCCTGCAGCGGAATCGATGGTCGAGACGTTCTCTGAAACCCTGCCTGCCCCGCTCCAGATGATGCAGCGTTTCCTGACGTTCTGCGGGGTCTACAAACTCAAGTACGGAATGTCCCAATATCTCCTCTGGCGGGTATCCCAACATCTCCGCAAGCCGCTGGTTCACGTAGGTGGTAATGGCCCTGGGATCGACCACCCAAATCGCTTCCTGGGCGGTTTCCATAATATTCTGGTAGCGGTCCTCGCTTATCCTCAACGCCTCCTGCGCAACCTTGTATTCGGTGCAGTCGTAAGCGATCGTCAACACCGCCGGGCTTCCTCCGAATTCCGTGATTGTCGCATCGGCGTTGAGCCAGCGCGTCTCACCGCCTTTCGTAACTATCTTGAACTCGGATTTCGGTGAAACAGCTTCACCGCGTTGAAACGCCAACACCTGTTCATTCCTATCAAGAAATTCCGGATGAACCAGCGTCCAGATGTTTCTTCCGATTAGTTCTTCTACCGTGTAACCCGTTAGCTTTGCCGTTGCGGGATTGGCGTACAAAAACACTGAGTCTCTGAAAACGAAGATTGCCGATGCGGCGGCCTCAGCCATTGTGAGAAAAGACGCAATGCCGGTCTGATCGGTCGCCGCCGTTTCTAATTCGGCCACGTGCCGCCGCAATTCCTCAAGCTCGCTAATCAATTGTGCCTTGGTTTTATTTCCATCGTTCATATCGTTCACCAGGTGGCGACGGCGGCGGGGACGCCGAGCGCAACGCTGCTCATCGGAATAAATGCTATTGGGGTGATTCTGCAACTGAGCTCCGGAACAGTAAGCGGGGAACTGAAAGCTCTGGAGACCAGCTCGATTCTGGGTCGAATCTTATGTTGAGCGCCAATGCAAGTCAATTCTGCGTTGAAAGCCCGTAAAGAACTCTGAAGTGTGGACACTCGAACTCGGTTACACGGAACTCCGTCAGGAGTTCCAGGTGTCGGCCGGCTTCCCGCAACAATTTACTCCAGACGGAGTGAGCATCCTGCCCCCTCGTGTCTATAAACATCGTCCTCCTGACGGAGGGCAATCATCGCAGATTGGTTCGGTGGCGGTCTCAACGGGACGTGGACTGTGACCCGTCGCTCGGATGACGATCATTGAAGCGAGCTATGCACGCGAGCTATGTAACCAACGATTCCTTTCGCAGGAAATCCAGGGACGGTTACATAGGACCAGACTGTATGACGTTTTCGAACATCGGGGTTTAAAACATCTCTTTGACTCGTTCGCCCCGACGAGATGCGGCCTTCGACCTGCGGAGCAATCGTGCCCGCCTTCTTTATCGATTCCATAACGACATCAGGTTCAACAGGCCCCTCTTCGGGTTTGACCAACACCTCGGCGCCCTTGAAGTCGTATCCATCACCGCCGCCCAGAAGATAAGCGTTAACCGCCATCGTGTACGATTGTTGTGGTTGCATCGCCTTACCGCCGACGTTGATCTTCGTGACTCGCGAGCCCACCGGAAGACGGCCGTCATATGTGAACGCGAGTCCGGATACTTGCGGGAAGCGGCCGTCTTCTTCGCCGGCCGTGCTTACGCCGTGCTCGAGCAATTGCTTCATGAGCGCGCCCGTCACTCGCACTTTCACAAGCGTGTTCTCGAAAGGGAGTATCGACAAGACATCCTTCTTAGTTATGTCGCCCGGTCCATAAGTCGCATCCGACCTGATGCCTCCGCTGTTGACCAACGCGCAATCGGCTCCCAGAGCCTGTTTGTAGGCGTCGGCCAGGAAATTGCCGAGGTTGCTCTCTTCGCGGCGGACCGTCGAAGCTCGCGCATCCAAGGCGACCGAGGTCTTTCCGATAACCTCACCGAGGCTCGCGTTGAGTTGCTTGTCATACTCCGCGACTACGGCCGCGACTTCGGGATCGTCCTTGATCGCGTCAGTCACCGGGACGGCCTGAAGGTCGGACGATTGAAGCTTGAAAAGTGGGCCGCTGCTTCCGCGCGCGGGCGTTTGTCTCGTTAGGTTCAAGTCTATGCGTCCGAGATTACGCGCGTCGGAACCCATCTTGGTAATCAATGCTCGGCCGGCCAATGACTCGAGCAGTTCGTGCTCGTGGCCGCCGACTATCAGATCAACATCAGCCTCCGCAGCAAGCCGCTTGTCGTCGCGCATAGGTAGATGAGTGAGTGCAATGATCAGGTCAACACCTTGCCGGCGGAGATCGTGAGAAACTTCTTTGCCGACCACTATGGGATCGTCGAAGCGCACGCCGGGTCCCGGCGCCGACACTGAAGCTGTCTCAGCCAGCAACAGCCCGAATATGCCGACGCGGACACCGCCAAGTTCCTTGATGATGTACCTGCTCGCGCCGCCAAAAGGCTGGCCGGTTTGTTTGTCGATCACGTTTGCAACCGTATATGCGAAGCGCGACTCCTTCATTCGTTCGCGAAGCACGTCCGGTCCAAAATCGAATTCGTGATTGCCTAACGTCGCGATGTCGAGCCCGG
>DATNBZ010000102.1:0-7793 GCA_035607285.1 Blastocatellia bacterium
AGGATGAGCGTGAAGAAGCCGCCCTTTTCAGATCGATGCGTTAGGAGCGCATCCTGAATTGCCTTACCGGCGACGTCGTAACGAAGCACGAAGTCTTTGTTCGGTATCGTCGCGCTTTCTTTCAGCCGAAGCCGGGCGCTATGAATGTCCGGCCGCTCAATTTCGATGGGGTGAGTTTTCGAATCGATGTCGTCAATGATCAAACCGGCATCAAGCGTGACTTCGAGTGAAATATCGTGTCCGCTCCTAACGCTCGGCGGCGCCGCTGCGCGTGTAATGCGTGAAGCGTCGGGAACTCGATCCGTATCCGGCGCAAACCCGTTACCGCGATTGCGTCCAGCCGGAGTGCCCGGCACGTAACGCGGCCCGACGACCATCGGAAACACAAACTCATAAGCTCCGTTGACGTAGCTGAGTGTTTCGACGTAGCTGATCGTGATCTTCACTTGCTCGCCGGGAAGAATGTTTGCCACTGACTGCGTGAAGATATTTGGCCGCTCCTGATCCAGCAGGCTCGCCACCTTACCCTCTGACTTCGCGGCTTCGTAAACTTGCTGCGCCTCTTCGCGCGGAAGAATCTTTCCCCGCACCGTTCGCTGGCCGACGATCATCGTCATGTCATCGACCGCCGCGTTTTGCGGCAACGGAAAGGTGTAGACCGCTTCGATCTTTTCTTTGAAGGGATTTTCAAACTCCTGTGTGACTATAACTCGGGAGATGAAACCACTGATTTCAGCCTTCACATCCGTGTGTTTGAGAGGACATGCGGCCTTTCGTTTTCCCGTCGCATCGACCGCCGTTAGTGCGCCCGGCGCATCGCCCGTTTGAGCGGAGGCGGTGGGCGTCTGAAGGTAAAAAGCGACCACAAAGGGGAGAGTGACAAGGCTGAGTGAAAGCACGACCAACGATTTGGCAAGGATCTCTCTACGCATGGTTTCCTCCGCAGCAGTTTGTCGAAAGAGTTAGAAACCGCTCGTTCGTCTCGGTTCCCTTATTGCTGATAGAACGGCGAGGTTAATGCGACTTGCGCCGCTATTTGTGTGTTGTGCCTCTGCGGCCTCAATAAAGATTGAAGTTGTATTCGAGTTGCATAACAACGGAGACCGGGTGACCGCCCTTCATTGCCGGCTCAAACCTGATTTTCCGTGCGGCCGCGATCGCCTGTTCCGTGAGTCCAAAAGGAAGCGTGCGCACCGCCTGTATCTGGACAACCTGGCCGCTGTTTGAGAAAACGGCGCTTAGCAAAACTGTCCCGATGGTCTGATTCCGGCGCGCTTCTTCGGTGTATTGCGGTTCAGGTTTGAACAACACACGCACTCTTAGTTCGACTTCGCTTGGTCTGAAGAGCCGACCTGCAATGCCGCCTCCAGCACCAGCACCGTCACCACCGCCGCCAATTCCTTTCGGCCCGCCGCCTATATTGCCGGTCTCTCCCGGTCCGAAGCCTCGTCCATCTCCGTCCCCGATGCCCATTCCATTATTCGATCCGATGCCACCGCCCTCGCCTGGTCCCTTTGATTCGATCTGGGATTGTGACGTCGGATCGCCGTAGACGGGTGCCTTGAGATCCTTCCAAAGCGCCGGATCGATATCCATGCCCGTGACCGGAAGTGCGGGCGTGTTCATGGGAGGCGTCGTCGGTATGGGCGCCGGGATCTCCGAAGGCTGCGGCAACTCGCCTGATTGCGCTGGGATGGGACTGTGGTCCCCTCCGCCACCGCCTCCACTTGCTTGCTTTGGTGATGGACCTGAGCCCTCGCCGCTACCGGCCTTAAAACCGACTCGCCCGGATCCATTGCTGCCAATACCCGTGCAGGCTATTAAGTCCAAGGGCGGTTCCAGATGCACGACAACTAATTCGCCAGTCTGCGGTGGGGCGATTTTGGGTTGACGATCAATCCGAATCAGGCCGGTGATCACGCAAGTAAGTACACCGATTGAAGCAAGCGCCGCCTGAACGAAATATGGCGAGAAGAGCAATTCCCTCAAACGATGAAAGAACTCACGCAATTTCTGTTTAGCAAAAGCGGGCGGGTTGCTTTTGAACTCATGCCAGCTCAGTTTGAGTTCCGCGCGAAGGAACGCAAGCTGAATTACAAGTCGTTCGAGCAGAAACCGAGTCTCGATAATTGTTGGTTGGTATTCGTAGGTTGAAGAGCAAGCGGAATTCATCGCAGGACCTCGACTTTCGGTTGCAGACATACTGGGTGACGTACTCGGTCTCTTGTGTTTCCGAGTTCAGTTTGTCCCACAGATCCAGATCGAACCGGGCGTTCGGGGGGAGACTCTATTGCTTTGTTACCACGACGAAAGAAAAGGTGACGCTCAGAGGAGACGTTTTGTAATTCAAAATCCTATCCGTGCAATCTCTGTGTGTTCTGTGTCTCTGTGGAGGTATCGCGGGAAAGCAAAACCACGGCGACACAGAGGATGCACCGAGAAGCGCCGATTGTGAATTGTGATGAGGCGCCGCGTCGTTAGGATGCTTACTTGATCTGGTTGAAAAGTTTTGTGGCCCGGTCGCGATCGATGCGCTGGAGGATTCGATACTGCTGGAGCGCCGCGTTGCGATTATTGACCGCCAGGTACGACATGCCGAGATTGTAGTGGGCCGATGCGTAATCAGTCTTTTGCTGAATCGCAATCATGTACTGTTGGATTGCTTCCTGGTAACGATTCAACTGATGTAGCGCATAACCCATCTCGTTGTGTGCTTCGGGATAACTAGGCCGCAACTGCACCGCCTTACGAAGTTCGTCGACCGCTTCGCTATAACGCTGGAGATCGTTGTAACACCAGCCGAGGTTGTATTGGGCCGTCGCGTTGCCTGGGCGCAGCTCGAGTCCGCGCTTATACGACTGCGCGGCTTGCGCGTACTGCTTGGTGTTGTAGTAATAGACGTCGCCCAGGCCCAGGTGGGCCAGGCCCATGTCAGGCTTCAGACGAATTGCTTCCTGGTAGGCGGCGATGGCTTCGGGATAGCGGCCAAGGTTTCGCAGCGCGTAGCCCATTTCGTTTTGTGCTTCCGGATAGTTAGCGCGATAGCTGAGGGCCTGCCTCAGACTGTTGAGCGCAGCGTCATAGTTTTTCTGCTCGTTTTGGATCCAACCGATCTCGTAATGTGCCGCGGCGTAGTCAGGCTTGATGCGAATCGTGTTGTTGAAGGTGGTTAAGGCTTCCGAGTAGCGTTCGAGTTTTTTGTAGGCGTATCCCAGTTCGAAGTTTGCGGCTGCATTGTTCGGCTGCGCTGAGACGACGCGTTGCAGTGGATCGACGGCAGAGCTGTAGTCTTCGAGGTCGTTATAAATCCAGCCGATGCGATAGAGAGCGGAAGCCATCGACGGGTTGATCTCAGTAGCCTTTAAATAAAGATCGAGTGCTTCGCGATAGTTTTTGGCGCTGTAGAGAGCTTCGCCCTGCTGGTAATAGCTGTCGGCAGTCGGTCCGCTGGTCGGCCGTTTGATTGATGCAGCGGGCGTTGGCCTCGGCTTGGGCCTCGGGGTGGTGGTTGTTGTTGCGGGCTTAGTTGCAGGCTTAGTGGCCGGGCGGCCTGTGCTGCCGCCGATCATGCCACCACCGGTGACGCCCCCGGGATCGTGTTGCGCGCTGGCAATGCCGGCGCAAATCAACGTGAACAGGATCGCAGACAGACAAACTAATCGCGGGCGGGATGGGAAGGACATCGGTTTCTCCTGCTGTTCAACCGGAATGGGGACGCTACAACCACGCGAGTGGCATTATAGTTAAGAATGAGGTTGCGTGGGAACTTCTGTGTTTTAGGTTGGGGTTCACGGGCGTTTTTCTGGCCTGAAGTTTTGAGCGCCACCTCGGAATGCGCCGACTTGTCGACGCTTTGGCCAAAGCGTGCTAAGGCACCGCATTCCAAAGAGGTTTAGACCGGCATCACTGCCCCGGGTGCCACATCGTTTGACAGTCTCAAATCGCATACGGTAACGTAACTCGCTTGCGCTAGAGAGCAATCCACCCACCATCTGCGTCCCGTTCGTCTAGCGGCCTAGGACACCGCCCTTTCACGGCGGCGACACGGGTTCGATTCCCGTACGGGACGCCAAATTACTCAATCACTTAAAGTTTATGAATATTGAACACATTGAGCTGCAGTATAAGCGACTCGAACGCCATTACAATGGTGCTCTCAAAGATCGGGACGAAGTTAGTTTTCTGGATCTTTCACACTCTATGCGTATTTGGACCGAGATGAAATCGTCGATTGATGAACTTGCCACGAAAAAAGGAATGAAGTTAGGCCTTAAGAATTTCGTGCGGTCGAGGCAAAGGAAACAGATACTTCGAGGTAGCAAGTATATCTATCTACCACTAGCGAGTGGAGTAACTAGTCCGGGCATCGAAGTGAAAGGAGTAAGCTTCATTAACCGTGCTCTAAGTCCCGAGGAAATCAAGAAGCTCTATGAGGCGGGTCCTCCAATGGCTATGCCAACCTCTTCAACATTTACTCAGTGGCTAGGTTCGGGAGTATATGATGTGTCATCTACAAATCAAGCCCATCCAACATTGACAATCTCCAGAGAAATATTGATCAAACGTGTGGCCAACATACTAGGGGCGAGTCACCCCCAGGGAACAGATCAGGCGGACGAAACGGAGAATAGATTTGATCCTTATGTTCGAGAACTGCATCAGGTCTTGGTCGCAGGCGGCTATCCCGCAACGTACTACCAACTGCTTGAGATTGCTAAGGACATTCTTGCAGGGGTGAAAATACTTTTCTGATTCCGCTTGGGCGAGGGAAGGCTACCGTTAGCGACCGGAACGGCGCGCAGCGTTCTGCGCTACTTGGAGAACTCGGAAGCTTGTTGAATCTATGGACCGCAAGTTAGCGAATCGAAATCTCGCAGGACTCGTCTATCCTCTCTTCCGCAACTGCTTCCGAATCCAAAGGGGATCGCGCCGCAGATCCAGAATGGCATAAACGTAAACTACGTCGCCTTCCACTTCATAATAGATGCCGAACGGAAATCGCTTCGACAGCATGCGATGGAATCCAAAATAAATTGGATGAACACCGGCAAAAAGAATTAGAGAGTCAAGATCGGAGAGGATTGAATCGAGAAAGTAGTCGCCAACTCCGGTTGCGCACGATTCATAGAATTGTGCGCCCGACTCGAGGTCTTCTGCCGCGTCCTCGAGTATTACTACGTTCATGGTTCAGAGCTTCGTATACGGGATCTGAGTTCTGCGAGAGTCAGAAACTTTGCTTCGCCGCTATGGGCTCGTGCCTTCCGGTCAGCCAAAACGTCTTCATGCCAATCAGGTGAAGGTATCTCGTCGTCGGCGCGAGTGAGGGAATCCCAAAGCTGGTCCATCGCCTGCAGCCGTTCGGTCACTGACATCCTCTCGATCTGTGATGATTCGATCATGTTGTCACACTACCACCGCCGACCTCGGGCTGCAAGACGCAATTCGCACCGAAGTTTTGTGAACAGTTCATTCGTTCATTGGCGGGTCCATAAGGGTCCACTAATGATTCCTTAGAGTACCTTTGAATACCTTACGGTGCTATCCATACCGCAGGGTTTCCTTTTGGATTCCTAAATTGCTTCTCTTTCACGGCAGCGACACGGGTTCGATTCCCGAAAGGACGCCAAATTCACACAAACACTAGAGGTCACAGTTGGTAGCTTCGATGACGCCCTGCAACTCCGCTGGTTGAAACTAGCGAACGCGCCCAGCAAAACTGGCGGAGATTAGACATTCCACCGCAGGTATTAAGAAGTGCTTCAGAATATTCGATCCCTTTTGGATCGTACTGTCGTCAATATGTAAGCAAACTCAAACGCGATCTCAAGAGGCATGACTGGTGGACGTTCAGGTAACGAATTCGGTCACTGTCGTCGACCAACACAAATATGGACTGGGGAACGTCAGGCCAATAATCGCTGAGTCTAACCCGCTTTAAACTACCGGCGCGTTATTTTTCGCGTGACAGTGCTCGATGTGGATGGCAGTATCACTTACTGCGAATCAAACCCCGGTTGGAGGAGAAGGTGGCATGAGGCAAGTTTCGAATCTCTGGACGAAGCTGTCGTTTGCGCAGTTATGCACTTCTGGTTTGATGGTAGCTGCACTTGCCTTCATCTCTGTGATCGTCACGCCGGCCCAGGCGCAGAACGACAAGATGACTCCCATCGCTGCGCCTTCGCAGCCCAATGCGATCGAAATCGGGACCGGTCCGCTGCCCGGCGCAAAGAACCCGGAGTCGTGGCATACCCAGTACGGCAGTCGGTTTGTGCGCAATGTAACTATTGCGACGTTGACACCCTTTCTGCCTGAACCAGCCAAGGCAAGCGGTGCGGCAGTCATCGTCGCGCCCGGCGGCGGTTTTCGCACCTTGTCCATGGAAAATGAAGGCTGGAATGTCGCGCGGGCACTCGCGGAAAAGGGTGTCGCCGCGTTCGTCCTTAAATATCGCTTGAACCAGACCCCCGCGGAACTCGCGGAGTTCGAACAGTCCATGCGGAAAATGTTTTCGGGAACGGCGCGGCCGCCGCGCCCCGACCCTGAGAAGGCGCTGGCCGGGCTCGCACCCCAGATCGCGGACGCCCGCGCTGCGTTTGCACTGATCCGGAAGCGTTCTGTCGAGTGGCGCATCGATCCTCACCGGATTGGCATGGTTGGCTTTTCCGCCGGCGCGATGTTAACAATGGCTACCACGCTCGCAGGCGAGGATGCGAAGCCAGCCTTCATCGGCAACATCTACGGTCCGCTCGATCCGCTTACAGTTCCGGCCGACGCGCCGCCTCTGTTCATCGCCCTCGCTGCCGACGATCCTTTCTTCGCGAACGGTGGCTATGGCCTCATCGATAGCTGGAAGGCAGCGAAGCTCCCCGTCGAATTCCATCTTTATGAACAGGGTGGCCATGGCTTCGGGATGTATCCGAAGGAAACGACGAGCACGGGTTGGTTCGAAGCCTTCGTGCGCTGGATCGGGATGCACGGAATGCTCAAGACGGGAGTGTCAGGAACCGGCGGCGCCGCAAACTAAAAGAAAAGTTTTGTCATCGTTCAGTCGTCGCTATGGGCAACGAGAGGCCCTCGGTTGCGGTGGGTTTCACACTGTCTTGTGTCCGCAACGACCGCCAGCCTAAGCCTACCTGATTGGCAGTCGATTAGTAATGAAGTCTGCTACTCGAGTCGCGGCCGGCGGATCCAGGTTCGCCAACACAGCAACCACATAACCTGGCCCGGGGCAAATCTTCAACTCGCCATTCATCCCCGGCGCACCACCGCCGTGGCCGAAGCATCGGGTCCCGTTAACCGTCGCCTCTTGAAATCCATAAGCATACTTACCGCCGTTCGGTGTCTCGACTTTTCCCGTCGTGAGCATCTCGGTGTACTGCGGCTTGAGTAGCTGGTTTCTTTGCAGTGCCGTCGCAAACTTCAATAAATCCTCAACCGTCGAATAACCGCCACCCGCGGAAGTCCCGCGATACGGAAGTGTGTCAGTGTTGCGCTGCCAACCGGCGCCATCCGGTCGCATGTAACCAACGCAGCGATCGGCAACCACCTGGTCTTCCGGCTCCGAAGCAGTAGCGATCATTCCTGCCGGCTTGAAAATGTGATCCCGAACATAGTCGTAGTAGTTCTGACCACTCACTTTCTCAACAATCACCCCCAACAAAAGAAAACCGTAGTTGCTGTACTGCCAGCGACTGCCCGGTTCAAACTCCGGCCCGCGATTGCCGTACAGCTTCACATAGTCCTGTAGCGTCTTTAGCTCAAGTCGATTCTTATCGAACTCTGGACCAAAGATG
>DATNBZ010000105.1:0-69146 GCA_035607285.1 Blastocatellia bacterium
CGGCAACCCCGTAGGGGTGCGATGTTCATAGTAAAGACCGCACGCACACTTCCGAGCTCCGTTAGGAGCCGCATAACGTCTAACGCGCAGGACTTTCCACCCCACTCGGGCGGATTGTTCCCGTCGTCGGGCGGATTGTTCCCGCCCTCGGGCGGACAGTTCCCGTCCTATTCCCTTGAGGAGAAATCTACCATCGTCCGCGAACCGGCCCTCCGTCAGGAGGGCAATGTTTATAGCACGGACAGCGCACGGTTTGCTCACCCGTCAGGGGATTTGGGGATTGCTCGCCAAACAAGTCGAGCTGGCCGACGGGGACGCGGATAGCGTCTTCAGAGCCTTTGCTCCAGGATGTCTGCGATTCGTTCCGCCGCCCGGCCATCTCCAAACGGGTTTTCAGCGGCAGTCATCGCTGCGTATTCAAGCGGTTCGTTGAGCAGAAGTGAAGCTGCCCGCACGATGCTGTCCTCGTCGGTACCGACGATCTTGCCCGCATTGGCCTCGATCAGTTCAGGACGTTCGGTCAACTCACGAAGCACGAGCACGGGTTTGCGAAACGAAGGCGCTTCTTCCTGGATGCCTCCCGAATCGCTGAGTATCAGGTAACAGCGCTTCATAAGCCGCAACAGATCAGGATAGGAAACCGGGCCGACCAGTCGAATTCTGTCGGCCTCGCCGAGTTCTTCCTGCACGACCAAGGCTACGCTGGGGTTCAAATGAACCGGGTAGACTATCTCGACGTCGTCAAATGTGTGAGCGATTGTCCGGAGCGCCCGGCAAATCGAGCGCAACGGTTCTCCGTGATTCTCCCTCCGATGCGCGGTCACCAGCAGCACTCGATGACTGCTATCGTTCAAACTTGCGAGTCCGGGGTCGTCGAAGGCAGGTTCAAAGTTGACGGATTTCAGCGCGTCGACGATTGTATTACCGGTTACGAAGATGCTCTCGTCGGGCACTCCCTCACGCAAAAGGTTCATCCGCGCACGCGCGGTAGGCGCAAAGTGCATGTCTGCGAGGCAGCCCGCGAGCCTTCGATTGATTTCCTCGGGAAACGGCTGTTGTCGGTCGAAGGACCTCAACCCCGCCTCGACGTGTCCTACGCGAACGCCCTGGTAAAAGGCGGCAAGGGCTGCCGTAGCAACCGTTGTGGTATCACCCTGAACAAGGATGCCGTCCGGCTTTAACTCGGATAAGAGATTTGAAAGCGCCAGCAATGACCTCGAAGCAAACTCCGCCAGACCCTGATTATCTTTCATCAAGCCGAGATCGATGTCGGGCTGGATCCCGAAGACCTCGAGTACCTGGTCCAGCATTTGGCGATGTTGCGCCGTCGCGACGATTGTGTGATCGAAGGAAGAAGGACGTCCCTCGAGTGCCCGTATGAGGGGGGCCATCTTGATGACTTCGGGGCGCGTCCCCAGAATGGTGACGATCTTGTGCCGGTTCATTCTGGCTTCGCCTCGGCCTCGAAAGACATCGCGTCGTAGAAATCGACGACTTCCTCGGCTGGCCCTGTTCGCGCGATCCGGCCGTGATTGAAAAGAATAGCCCGCTTGCAATGCAGCCTGACCATGTTGAGGCTGTGTGTAACCAGCAACACCGTCCGGCCGGTTCGAGTAACGTCGTCCATTTTCCCGAGGCACTTCTTCTGAAAGCTGGCGTCGCCTACCGATAACACTTCATCGACAATCAGTATCTCGGGATTAAGGTGAGCCGCTACGGCGAAGGCGAGGCGAACGTACATTCCGCTGGAATAATGTTTGACCGCGGTATCGATAAATTTCTCTACCTCGGCAAAAGCTACGATCTCATCGAACCGAGCGTCGATTTCACGTCGCCTCATCCCGAGGATCGCGCCGTTCAAGTAGACATTCTCACGTCCGCTCAAATCAGGATGGAAGCCTGTGCCGATCTCCAGAAGGCTCGCGACTCGCCCGTAGAGCTCAACGCGTCCGGTTGTGGGTTCAATGATCCTCGAGAGCACTTTCAGCAGCGTGGATTTGCCTGCGCCGTTTGGACCGATTATCCCCATGACCTCTCCGGGCATCACCTCGAAATTCACATCGTGGAGGGCCCAGATCGTTTCGTCGCGGTCTCCATTGCGGCGCCGTGAGAATGGGGCTCGCAAGATCTTGACCAGCGATTCGCGCAAGGTCTCGTAGCGCACCAGGGTCGGCTCGCGCGAGTTGATTTGGAATTTCTTGCTGATGCCTTCGACTGTGATGATGGGCTTCATTGGCGTTTTGATTTAGATGAACTCCGCGAAGGTCCGTTCCATTCGCTTAAAGTTGTATGACGCATACACGAGCATGATAAGAGTAAAAGCACAGGAGTACGCGAGCGCGGACCACGGCAGCGGGCGTCCGAACAACGACGCGCGAAAAGCTTCCACCAGCCCGGTCATCGGATTCAGTTCAAGGACCCATCGCCATTCCTGCGGAACCAGGCTCGACGGATAAATGATGGGCGAAAGGAACATCCAGATCTGAATTACAAATGGCAACGCGTATCGGACGTCTCTGTACTTTACGTTCAATGCCGATAGCCATATTCCGACGCCGAGTGCGAAAAGCGTCGTGAGTAAAACCAGCGGCAACAACATCAAATAGCTCCACGCCGCCGAAAACCCATAGTAGATCAACATTCCGATGAGCAGAGCCGAGGCAATTGCAAAGTCAACCAAACCCGATCCAACGGCAGCCGACGGGATTATCAGCCTTGGAAAGTAGACCTTGGTAATCAAGTTGCTGTTTCCGATCAGGCTGTTGGCGCCGTTTGTTACTCCGTTTGAAAAGAACCCCCACAGCAACAAGCCGGTGTAAAAAAAGATCGGATAGGGCACGCCATCGGTAGGCACGCGCGCCAGTCTCCCGAAGAAGTAGGTGAATATGATCATCGTTACAAGCGGCTGGATGATCGCCCAGGCGGCCCCAAGCAGCGTCTGTTTGTAGCGCACCTTGATATCGCGCCATATCAGAAAGTAAAGAAGCTCGCGGTAGGCCCACAGGTCGCGGAGATTGAGCGCTGTCCAACGCGTCCGCGGCTCGATTAACACAACGGGTTTGTCGGGTAAGGCGTACGAATACGAGAACGCATGAGCGGGAGCGCCCTGACGTTCGTCAGGCACGACTCGCACGGCGCTCTCCGCTGGGCTTGCTGTTTCGTCTTTTGTCAGATTTATCACGACCCCGAATTGGATGGGTAAGGATTCAATCTAATTCTGGTTGTCGGGTGTTGTCAATCAAGCGGCTAGTGTTCGGATTCTGCGTTGCTTAATAACCTCCGCGTGCTTTGCGGTCCTTTGCGTCTTTGCGCTGAGTATTGTGTCTTGCTGCTTGAATACGCAATACTCAGCGCAAAGACGCAAAGGACCGCAAAGCACGCGGAGGACTGAACACTAGGATCTTTAGAACGCTCCGCACTGTTTTGCGAGCTTCCGTACTGCGAGCTCGACTAGCTTGTTATCTTCCGGCCTGGACGCGGCCGATTGCGCCGCCCTGATGTAGGTTCTCGCATTTGGGCAATCCTCTTTATTGAGATATATCTCTCCAAGATGGAAGTTTGCGGTGAAGTCATTCGGGTTGATCGCGAGAAGTCTCTCGAGGTAAGGCTGTGCCTCTTCGTATTTCTTAAGCTCGATAAGCCGGTATGAAAGCGTCTGAAGCGGCTTGTAACTCGTCGGGTTTGCCGCTACCTGCCGCTCGAGGATTTCTATCTCCTTGTCGGGAGCTTCTTCGTGATACATAGTCGCCAGTAAATTATACGGACGGCCCTCGAACGGAGTCAGATTGATGGCTTCCATCAGGAGCTGCTTTGCCCGGTCGGGGTCGCCTTGATTGTTCTTTACGATTGCCAGCGCGGTGATCAATTCCGACCGGAATATCGCAGGGTCTTCGGTTCCCGGCTGCAGGCCTGTGTGTGGAGGCAAAGCGAGTCCCTTCTCGATCAGATCTTCGATCTCATCGGCTTTGTCCCTCGCTTGCAGCAATGTCGCGAGTCCAAGGTAGGCCGGTCCGTAACTTGGATCGATCTCGAGGCATCTTCTGTAAAGTTCTACGGCTTTGTTCTGATTGCGGCTCGAGTACATCGCTGCAAGGTTTCCGACCGCTCGTATCGAGTTGGGCTCTTCCTTGTAGTTGGCTTGCCACAATGTGAACTCATCTTTCCAGTCCCGGTTGCGCATGACGGTCATGACCGCCAAGACAATCACTGCCGCTCCGGCGACGCCGTAAGCCAGTTTCCTTGCCTGTTCCGATTTTGCCGCGAGCTTCTGCACCAATAGAGCGATAAATAAGCCAAAGCTCATCATCGGCAGGTAGAGATAGTGGTCGGCCAGAAGCTCGTGATGCGGAATGATCTGACTGACGGGGAGCAGCAGCGCGAAGTAAGACAGAATCGCGAAAGACATCAAACGATCGCGGTTGAGTAAGACCATCGCGGCAACCAGCGCCGCAACGATTACCAGGAGCGACAGAAGCACGTGCCAATCCAAAAGAGTTGTGGCTATCGGGAAGCCCCCCAGATATTGAACTACGGGAGTGGGAAAGACGAGTTGCTTCAAGTACCATCCATGCACCTTGATGGCGGTCAACATGTTTGACGTGAAGCTCCCGCCCCAGAACGTGACCCCTGACAACTGTACGCGAGTCGAGCCGCCCTTGATGAAAACCATGTAGTAGCCGTACGCCGGGACTGCAAGCGCCAGCGTCAAGTACAGCCACTTGTCTCGCATGAACGCGCCGCCGAGCGCGTGCCAGGTTCGGCGAGACCACGATCCCGTCCGCTCGCCCCAGAGATCGCAAAAGCCCCAGACAAATATGAAGGCCGGCAGGCTCGCGGCCATTTCCTTCGCCATCAGGCTCAGGCCCCAGCAGACCAGGAACAGCACGATGTAGATCAGAGACCGGCTTCGGCGATAGTTGAGATAGCTGTAGAAGCTCGCCAGGTAGAAGAAGCTAAAGAGCACATCGCGCCTGCCCGAAATGTACGTCACCGCATCGGGCTGAAGCGGATGCGCCACAAAGATCAATGCGGCGATTGTCGCCGTCACGACCGCCCCGGTCATCCGGCGAATCAGCACAAAGACGAGAGTCGCATTTGCCGCATGGATCAAAATGTTTGTCAGGTGAAAACCGAATGGCCCGTCGCCCCAGATTGCGAAGTCGAACATCAGCGAGACATCTCGCAGCGGGCGATATGACCCGGTAAGCACGACGAAGATGTTCGACAGGCTTCGGAGCATCTTGTTGCTGAGCACCTGGACGTTGTCGTCGAAAACGAAATCATTTCTCAAGGCGTTAGCATAGCTCAAGACCACCATCGCCAGGATGACTCCAATGGCAATCGTAGAGGCGCTTATGTTAACGCGAACCGGGAGCCATCGCGTCGGTCTCGAGGAGGGAAGAGCAGAAGCCTTTCGCTTCTTGCGCGCGGGGACGCTTACCATCTCGACGACCTCGTCAGGCCGGCTCGGCGTTGGGTAAGTTGGAAGAGCACAACAGAAGCCATGTTTGTTCTAGCAGGGAGCATTCCAATGAAGAGCCTCTTCGCAAATTTCATTTGTAATCAGCCCCATGGCGCTATATCTTATCGAAGCGCACGCCATCGCGCAATTCTTCCACCGTTAGGGCCTTATGCAGAGCGATCGGCAACAACATCCTTCGCTGTATCCCACAGTTTCCGTCGTCGTTCCCGTGTTAAACGAGTGCGCTTCGCTGGACGCGCTGTATAGCCGGCTGGCCTCCGTGCTCGGCGAGATTTCTTCCCGCTTCGAGATCATTTTTGTAGACGACGGCAGCACCGACCGCTCGATTGAAAAACTCAGGGAAATCAGCGCGATTGATCGCTCGGTGAGATATATACGCTTTCGAAGAAACTTTGGTAAATCGGCGGCGCTGGCGGCAGGCTTCGGCGCGGCCCGGTACAGCATCATCGTTACGATGGATGGCGACCTCCAGGATATTCCCGAGCAGTTGCCGCTGCTTCTCACTCAACTGGATGAGGGTTATGACCTGGTGTCGGGTTGGCGCTACAACCGGCGCGACAAGCTCGCTAAACGAGTCGGATCGAGGATCTATAACTGGGTGACCTCGCAGCTTACCGGAGTGCGCCTTCACGATATCAATTGTGGGTTTAAGTGTTATCGGCGCGAAGTGTTGGACGAGGTCATGGTTTATGGCGAGCGTCATCGTTACATACCGGTCCTCGCGAGTTATAGAGGCTTTCGTTTGGGCGAAGTCAAGATAGAACACGCGGAGCGCGAGCACGGCGAATCTCGTTATGGGCTGGAGAGGATATTAGGCGGCGTCTTCAGTTTGCTGACTGTTATTCTCATGACTCGATATACCAACAAGCCGCTGCACTTCTTCGGCTTGATGGGGCTCTTGCTGGCGGGCCTCGGCTCTGCGATAGACCTGTATTTGATCATCGCGCGCGTCTTCTTCAACGAGTGGCTAAGCAATCGACCGCTGCTGATAATTGGTACGTTGCTCGCGATTGTTGGCGTTCAGCTCGTATTGTTTGGACTTCTTGCCGAGATGGTTGCGTTCTCATACAGGCGGGAAAGTGACTACTCTGTTGTCGAATCGAGCGAGGAAGCGGCATCGACTTCAAGCACGCACGACCTGGCTACCGCGGTAAGTCGGAGTAAAACCGCTGAATGAAAATCAGCATCATCGGTCCGGCTTACCCGCATAGAGGTGGGATCGCCCATCACGTTTACTGCATTCAGCAACAACTCACTGCCCGTAACCACGTTGTCCAGGTTATCTCGTTTCGCAAACTTTACCCGAGCATCTTCTTTCCTGGCACTACCGAGCTCGACAGCAGTCGACTGAAGTTTGAGGCGGGGGCGCTTCCGATACTCACTCCGCTGAATCCAGCGACGTGGTTGCGCGCTGTAAAGTCGATCAAGTTGTTTGGTCCGGACGTGGTGGTCTTTCAGTGGTGGCAGCCATTCTTCGGCCCTCTCGTTGGCACGTCGGCGAGATGGCTTCGAAGAGCGGGCTTACGATGCGTCATCGAATGCCATAACGTTTTTCCACACGAACGGACTCCGCTTGACCGCGTGCTGGTCAAGTTCGCCCTTTCGCCCGCCGATTATTTGATTACACACTCGATCAGCGACCGGGAAGAACTAGCTGCGCTTTTCCCGGGGAAACCTGTGAGCGTTTCACCGTTGCCATCCCTCGACGAATTCTCGAATGCGGGCACCGGATCGCGTGAGGGTCGAACCATCCTGTTTTTTGGAAAGGTCCGAAAGTACAAAGGGTTGGACTCGTTGCTTGCAGCGATGCCGAAGGTCCTTTCGAAGATCGACTGCGAGTTGCTCGTAGTTGGAGAGTTCTATGATTCGATAGACAAGTATCAACAGCTCGTTCGCAAGCTCGGCATCGAGAATAGTGTTCGTTTTGATAATCGGTATGTGCCAAACGAGGAAGTGCCGGCGATCTTTGCCCGGGCGGACGTGCTGGTGTTGCCTTATATCAGCGCTACTCAAAGCGCCGTCGCGCGAATCGCGTTGTCAAACCGGCTCCCGATCATCGCGTCACGAACCGGAGGGCTTTCAGAGTGCGTCATTGAAGACGTCAACGGAATGCTGTTTCCACCCGGCGATTCCAGCGCGCTTGCCGACAAAATCGTGGAATACTTTCTAACCAATCGAGGTCCCGAATTCGCAAAAAATATTCCGACGTCCTCGGACACAGGAATCTCTACGATCATTGAGACGATCGAGGCCCTCGCCCGACACGAGTAGTCACTATCGGGTGTGATTAAGAATGGTACTTATGGCGGACGGGGCTCCTCGTCGATGGAAGCTCTCGAGAATTTCTTAGAACCCCGTAGGGGTAGAATGTTTATAGAATCGAGATCGCTACGTTGCCAACCCCGTAGGGGTGGAATGTCCTGCGCGCCAAAGGCTTATGTCGCTCCTAACGGAGCTCGGAAGTCCACGTGAGGTCTTTACTATAAACATCGCACCCTATGGGGTTGCCGAGGGGAACGCTCGATCGACGCTTCGAAGTGCCGTGACCCTAGTCCCATTTCTAATTACACCCATCACTATCTCTTTCCATTCCGGAGATGCTCGAGCGCGACTTGCACGCGCATCTTCCACGAGTTCTCACGACCAAGCTTCCGCAGCCTTTCTCGAAACTCGAGATCCTCCACCTCAGTTATCGCCTTGTCCAGCGCCGCGGAAAACTCGGCGGCGTTTCGCGCGATGTGTACTTCGGGGAACGCTTCGCACTCTGGCATCGGGGTCGCGATGACCGGTTTTCCCCCGGCGAAATACTCGAACAACTTCAAGGGAGAAGTGGCCAGGGTGATGTCGTTAATCGCAAAAGGAATCGTCGCGACGTCGAAGAGTTGCAGGTATCCGGGCAGCGACTTGTAGTCGCGAGGTCCTATCCAGCGGACGTTCGAATGCTTCAGCATCGACCTCCCGCGGTCGCGCAGGCTGTTGTCATGCATTGGCCCTATCAGCAGGAAGTTCCAGTCCGGACGGAGTTCAGCTACCTCGCCGAGCAGATCGTAATCAAACCACTCGGCCATCGCGCCGAAGTACCCGGCCAGCGGTTTACCATTCGTCCACGACGGATCGATAGCAGAATCATCGGGCAGCTTGATTGATTGGCTGGCAAACCGTTCGTACTCGACTCCGTTTGGCAGGTAGAGCGCATCCGGCCGCTCGTCGATCGCCATGTTGTGCAAGCGGCGGGCGACGCTCGCTACGAGATGCGCTTCTTTCAAACCTCGCTTGTGAGTTCGCTCCAGGAACGCCCGATCGTATGGAAAGACGTCCAGGTCATCGATCCAATCGTAAACGGTTAGAGCCGAACTGTTGAAGGCGTCAGTGCGGTCGAAGTTGTAAGTGAACGCCCAGACAATGGGATTTGCAATCTGGGCCAACACCGTGTCGGATCCGCGAAACAGGAATACGTTCGGTTCAACTTCCTTAAACCCGTCCACATCATCGTAGGAGTTACTGCTGTCGAAGATTGTCACGTAGCCCTGACTGGCGAACTCCCGCGCGAGATGATTCGTCCGCTGCGTGTTGGCTATCTCCCAGCCGACGGACGGAAGAAAGATCACAGCGCCCTTTCTTTCTTTGATCCGCTCGCCAACCGCTTTTAGTTGATCCGATATGGAAGACCGGTTCAACAAAGTAGAAATGGCTTTGGCCAGGCGAAGCGTTCTCGAAATGCTGTGGGTGCCGGATGGCTTTCGGTTAGGATTCAGAAGCCCGAGCGCGCGATAAACCGGCAGTAGATATTGGTACTTGAGTTCGCCGTAACGACTCAGCAATCGCCACATCAGCGACGCCAGCTTCGATCCCAAATTTGTCGAGCGCTCTTGCATTCGTACTTGCTGCGTCGCAACTGCAGCCTTTCTGAACCTATTAGAGTTGGCGACTGCTGTCAAATCTGGGTAGTGGTTCAGTCTGTCGCGCCGACACATTAACCGCTGATTTGCGCCGCCTTCGGTACGCTGATCCGCGCAGATCAGCGGAACGCAGTCAGCGAAAATCAGCGGTTAATTCTTCCCTAGTGATTGAAAGAGTCAGCCTGAACCACCCCAATCTTGCCTTAAGTGGGCCGAGACTATATATACCTAAGCCTACGTCATGAGCTCGAGCGAACCCATCGTGTCCGTGATTGTCCCCTGCTTCAACTCTGAGCAGACGATACGCCGTTGCCTTAACGCGTTACTCGAGCAGAACACGTCGTCGGCCTACGATGTCACCGTGGTCGACAGTTCGCGGGATGAAACTCCGCGAATCGTCGAGAGAGAATTCCCTTCGGTTCGGCTCATCCATCTCGATACGCGCACATTCGCCGGCGCCGCTAGAAACATCGGAGTGCGCGCCACGCGAGCGCCCTTCTGTCTCATGATCGATTCAGATTGCATCGCGCGCAACGACCTGATCGAACGGATGATCGCGAGCCATCGCGACCAGGAATACGCCGCGGTGGGAGGCTCGCTTCGTAACGGCACTCCCGCCAGCGTGAGCGGCTGGACCGGATACCTTCTCGAGTTCAAGGAATTCATACCGGCAGCGCCTAGGCGGGAAGTAGACACAGTGCCTACGGCTAACGTGACTTATCGCCGCGCGGCGCTTGAAGGGCACGGCTGCTTTGACGACGATATGTGGCTGGCAGAAGACATTCTCTTCAACTGGAAAATGCGCAGAGCGGGCGAGCGCATCTTGTTCGATCCTGAGATCGAGGTTACTCATCTGAATCGCACGGGATGGAGAGAAGTCTTGTCCTATCAGGTCAGCCTCGGGAAGTGTTCGGCCGAAGCTCGCCGGCGAGGTTCACTGCCGGGCAATTCACTGTTGCGTTATCCGGTGCTGATATTTCTGATGCCCTTTGTGCGGCTGATGAGAGCAGCCGTGTGGCTTGCAAGAGTCGATCGCCAGGCCTTTCTCATGTTTCTTTTGATTTCACCGATGTACTTTGTAGGAAGCTGCTTCTGGTCCGTAGGCTTCTTCAAGGGAGCTCGCGCATCAGGGAACCTTTCTTAACGCAAAGCCGCGAGGACGCAACGCCGCAAGGTTTCTCTTTCTTTTCTCTTCCCTATTGCGTCTTTGCGACCTGGCGTCTTTGCGTTAAGAGTCTTTCTACCTGAACACCTCGACGTCAATTCCGTAGCGCTGGATTTTCATGAAGAGCGTGGTGGCCTTGGTATGAAGAAGTCTCGCCGCTTTAGCTTGCAGTCCGCGGCTGTGCTTCAGCGCCGCGCATATCAGCTCTATTTCATGCCGCCTTATTTCATCCCCCAGATCAACCCCGGAAGCCGGAAAGAAGCCGGCATCACTGTCGATTCGATCGCGCACATAGGCGGGAACAAGTGAGACATCTATCACTGGAGGCCGAGTCTGATTGACCATCGCGCGCACCAGCGTCTTGAGTTCGAGGACGTTTCGCGGCCAGTCGTATGAGCGCAAGGCGTTGAGAGTTTCAGGAGAGACTGCTCTCAACTCCCTCTGCGTCTCCTGACAACGTTGCTTCACGAAGTGCATAGCGAGCGCTTCGATGTCATCGGGCCTCTCACGGAGTGGTGGTATCGAAAGGCTTTCGAAATTACGACCGTTCCTTAAGTCGTTGGATATCGCTGAGCGATACGAACAAGGTTGCGTTTCCCACCCAACCAGAATGCGAGCCTGGCTTTCAGTGCGGTTGTTGAAGCGCGATTGCCTGAGCAGATTTACGATATGGCCGGCCAATGACGACGTTGGATTCAAAAGCCCCTCGACGTAGATGGTTCCTTCTCGCGCAAGCTCCATGAGCCCTCTTCCGTCAGCGAGGTCATCAGGCGATGATGTTTGCGACGATCCAAACAAGACAGAGCAAGACAAATTGTCGGATGCTGAACCAAGCGACAGAGAAACAAACGGACCGTCGCGGCGGGCGCTGCACTGATGTATCAACGCAGCGATGAAACGTTTTCCAGTACCGGGCTCGCCTTCCAGGTTCAAAGTGTTGTCGTGAGTCGCATGTATCGCGACCAGTCTGCGGGCGTTTTCTGCCCATCCACTGACTCCGGCCAGACGTTCCTCGATTAGTTGAGACGAATCGCCCGCGAGTGTGTCGATCGCGAACGGCGTCTCGGGCGGGAGACTGTACTTAACAACTTGCATATGAACTCATCCCCTGGTCTATTCCGCCTGGGCACCGGCACAACAGTTGTGCTTCTTTGTTGCGAACTCGAACCATCGCTCTTTGCAGACAATTCGAGCCGGGAAACCAAGTCTAGCCCGTGTGAATCACGAGGGGAACTCCTTTGGGATGAGCGACGATTGTCGAGTGACGAACGGGATGAAAGACGGGATAAGCAGCGTTCAGAGTTCAAGCTTTAGCTTGCTCTTGAGCATTGTGCGCAGAAAAACGGCAAGCTAAAGCTTGAACTCTGAACCTCAAACTCTGAACCTCAAACTCTGAACCTCAAACTCTGAACCTCAAACTCTGAACCTCAAACTCTGAACCTCAAACTCCGAACCTCAAACTCTGAACCTCAAACTCTGAACCTCAAACTCTGAACCTCAAACTCTGAACCTCAGACTCTGAACCTCAAACTCTGAACCTCAAAAACAGCCCACTTGCTTCTTAGCGGCTTGCCTTGACGTCGTAGGCCCACAACGTCCCGACATCTCGAATATAAAGCCGCCCATTAGCAATCACAGGATATGTCCACGCCTTCTCCGGGTACGGCCCCAGACGTTTACGCTTCGGTGGAGCCGGCGGAGTGAACCGGCCCTTTTCGCGATATGCTTCAGGAGAAGCCTCCACTAACGCGACATCTCCGTTCTGGCCGTGAAGGAACAAAAGTCCATCGGCGTAGGCTACCGAACCACCGCCGATACACTCGGCCTGCCATTTCACCTTCCCCGTCGTGAACTCGATTGCGACCAGTCCCTCCTCGCCCGTGCCGTAAAGATAATCACCGACGAGCACCGATCCGCCCATGCTGTTCGGAAGCCCGCGCGCAAAGTAGACCTTGTCGGCGGAGACTCCGCCTTGCTCCGCTTTTACGCGGACGAGTCCGCCGCCGATGCCGTTGGCCGCGCCGTACACGTATCCGTCACGCGCGACCGGAGTCACCATTTGCGCCATCCCCTTCGCGACCTCCGCGTAACGCCAGAGGAACTGACCGGTCTTCGCATCAACGCCGACGATGCCCTTGCTCAAGAACTGCACGTATTGTTTTCTTCCGCCCTCTCGAACGACAATCGCAGATGCGTAGCCTGGAGGATCGCCACCCGGGACCGCCGATTTCCATATGACCGCGCCCGTCTTCTTGTTGAGCGCCACTATCGTCGCCTCCACGCCACCGGGAGTGACAACAACTACATCACCGTCCACCAACGGAGACTCCGCGTAGGCCCATGGGCCCGGCTTGCCGCCGAACTCTTTCTTGATGTTCGTCTGCCATCGAATCTTGCCGCTCGCGGTTTCGAGGCAGGCGAGGTCGCCGTCCGAGCTAAGCGCGTAGATGAAGTCTCCATCAACAGTCGGGGTGGACCGGGCCTTTGCGTAAAGAAAGTCACTGGGGTTGCCTACGTTGCCGACGCGAGTTGTCCAGATAGGTGTTCCATCCTTCGTGGACAGAGCCTGAACAAACTCATTCTCCATGCCGCGGTTGCTCATCAGGTAGATCCGCGAGCCGACAACCGCCGGCGTTGAATAACCGTCCCCTATGTCGTTGACTTGCCAGAGCAGTTTCGGTCCCTGCGCCGGCCATTGTTTGAGGAAACCGGTCTCCTGCGATATCCCGTTACGTTGCGGCCCCCGCCACTGAGGCCAATCGGAGGCCGGAGCATTCTTGCTGGAAGGTCTGGTGGTGGATACAACTGAAAAGCAAACACAGAGGACTGCAAAGATAGTTAGTAATCGTGACTTCATTGTTTCTCCTCGACGGTCGCGGGTTCGTAGTTCGGCCTTCAGGCGGAAGTTTGTAATTCGGCTCAAATGCAACATACAAACTTCCGCCTGAAGGCCGAACTACGAACTTTGATCTCGATCTTGATGGATACGCATGATCGATTACGCAGGGCGAGGTCGCGCAGTTGCACTCCTGAGGAAATTAAACCGGTTCAGAGTTCAAGCTTTAGCTTGCCGTTGTTCGACTGATAGCAATCGAGAGCAAGCTAAAGCTTGAACTCTGAACCTCAAACCGCCGATTCATCTTCGCGCAACAATTGCCGCGTCGTCTCCGTTTGTGGTAATGAGAATCCGGGCGGACTATTCTTGAATCTGCGACTGAATACCAAGGATACAGTGAAAGCAAAAGCTATCTTTCTTGCAACATTGCTCGTGACGCTGCCGTCTTACGCGGCGGCGGGTCAAACTCATAAGGCGTCGATTCGGGGTACGCTTACCGATAATTCCCGGTTGGCGCTCTCGAATGTCGGCATCGCGCTGATCCAAACCGACACCAATGAAAGACGCGCGACAACTACGCGCGAACAAGGCGACTTCATCATCCCGTCGCTGCCACCGGGACCGTATCGGCTCGAGATCCAACAAACCGGCTTCAAGAAGTATGTTCGGTTACTAACGCTCGGAGTCAATCAGGAGATTAGGCTGGACATCTCACTCGAGATCGGATCGATCTCTGAAGAACTGGTGGTAACGGCATCGCAGACCCAGCTTAGAAAAGACTCCTCGGCTATCGGAACGATTATCGAGAACAGTCAGGTGACCCGGTTGCCGCTCGATGGGCGGAACTTCCTGGAGCTCAGTTTGCTCGTCCCTGGCGCCGCGCCCGCAGCCCAGGGTTCAGCGAGTTCGGTTCGCGGTGACTTCGCTTTTAGTATCAACGGCGCTCGCGAGGATTCGAACAGCTTTCTCCTGGACGGCGTCTACAACATCGATCCGAAGCTCAATTCCGTTGGGGTGAATCCGCCGGTCGACGCTATCCGGGAATTCGAGATGCTGACAAGCAGCTACGACGCGTCGTTTGGCCGCAACGCCGGCGGACAGGTGAACGTCGTTCTGAAGACCGGTTCGAACTCCCTGCACGGCGCCGCCTACGAGTTCTTTCGAAACGGGAGTCTGGACGCGCGCAACTTCTTTGCGCCCGCCGGAGAAAAGGCTCCGAAGTATCAGCGAAACCAGTTCGGTTTCGCGCTGGGCGGTCCCGTCGTAAGGAACCGAACGTTTTTCTTTGCCGACTACGAAGGCACGCGAGTGCGCGAAGGTATCACTCGCGTCACCAACGTGCCGACGCTTGCCGAGCGCAAGGGCGACTTCTCGCAGAGTCTCTTTCGCGCTCCAATCAATCCTTTCACGCAGCAGCCGTTTCCGGGGAACACGATTCCGGATCTGTTCATCAGCCCCATAGGCCGAGCCATCGCCGCACTGTATCCGGCGCCAAATCGAAACGTCCCGTTTCAGAACTTTGTTTCGTCGCCGACCCAGCGCGACCACAACGATCATTTCGACGCGCGGCTGGATCACTCGCTCGCCAGATCATCCCAGTTGGCGGTGAGGTACAGCTTTGCCGACCGAGATTTATTCGAGCCGTTTACCGGCCCGAGCTTCTCGGCCGTTCCGGGTTTCGGCGATAAGGTCCCGCGCAGGGCACAGAACCTGATGATCAGCGAGACGCACGTGTTCTCGCCCTCGCTGGTCAACGAGGCGCGGTTCGCCTTCAGCCGCGTCGCCGCCTCGGTGCTTCAGGAGAACGGCGCCAGCATCAACAAGCAAGTCGGTCTGCCGGAGCTTTCGAGCAATCCAAGGGACTTCGGCTTGAGCTTCATAACGATTTCAGGTTTCTCGCCGCTCGGGGACGAATTTAACAATCCACAGCAGAGCGTCACCAACATGTTTCAAGTGCTGGACGGCGCGAGCTATGCGCGCGGCAAGCACCTGCTGAAGTTCGGATTTGATTTTCGCGCCGTTCAGCAGAATGCGTTCCGTGATGTTCAATCGCGCGGCTTCCTGACGTTTTCAAGTCAGGTCCCAATCACCGGAAACGCGCTTGCGGATTTGCTGCTTGGGCTTCCGGCTCTGACGGGAGGCGCGCACCTCGACAATCATCAACATCTTCGTACCAGCAGCTACAGCTTCTACGCCAATGACAGCTTCAGGGTCAGATCCAACCTGACGATCTCGGCGGGCCTGCGATATGAATACAACTCGCCGCCGGTCGATGCTTTCGATCGCGCGAATCTTTATGACCCGGTCACGCGGACTCTGGTGAAAGTTGGAACAGATGGAATTCCGCGAGGCGGCTACTCACCGGACAAGAACAATTTTGCGCCGCGCTTGGGACTGGCGTGGACGCTTGGTGATAAAGGCAACACGGTTTTGCGCGCGGGCTACGGCGTGTACCACGACCAGTCCTCGCTTGCGCCGAGTGAGGGGCTCTACTTCAACTCGCCATTTTTCGACTTCAATCTTTTCTTCTCGCTGCCAGGCCTGCCGTTGACGCTGAACGATCCGTTTCCGAGTTTCTTCCCGGTGCCGCTGCCTCATTCAGCTTTCGCGTTTCAGCGTGATTTGAGAACGCCGTACTCGCAGCAATGGAACGTCAGTCTTCAGCGAGAGCTTGGCAAGAGTCGTGTGATTGAGATCGCTTACGTCGGGAGCAAGGGCACCAAGCTGATAACCGCGCGCGACATCAACCAGCCCCGGCCGAGTCCCGCGCAGTTCAATCCGCGGCCGGTCCCTCAATTCGACGATATTACTTTCGAGGAGTCGAGCGCGAACTCGAATTACAACAGCCTGCAGGTTAGGTTTCAGCAGCGGCTGGACTTTGGGCTTTCACTGCTCGGGTCTTACACGTGGTCGAAGTCCATCGACAACGCGTCGAGCTTTTTTTCAAGCGCGGGCGATCCGAACTTTCCACAGGACAGCTTCAACACCGCCGCGGAGAGAGGCCGTTCGAATTTCGACGTGAGGCATCGCCTCTCGCTGAGCTACGGCTACGATCTTCCGTTTGGGAAAGGCCGCGCGCTGCTTGCGAACGGAGGCTGGGCGTCGGCGATTCTCACAGGATGGCAGACTTTCGGTATCGTGACGCTGCAGAGCGGACGTCCGTTCACCGTCGCGCTCTTGAGCGACATAGACAACAGCAACACGGGCAGATCTACGCTGGGCTTTGGAGCTAACGATCGCCCTAACGTTGTTGGAAATGCCGACGTTTCCCGTCGCACGCCGGACCAATGGTTCAACACCTCGGCGTTTGCGTTCCCGCCTTTCGGGAGCTTCGGCAACGCGGGCCGGAACATTCTGGATGGGCCGAGCTTCAAGAATGTAAACGTATCGCTGATGAAGACGACGAAGCTGAGAGAGGGGCTTGATCTGCAGTTCCGCGCCGAGGCTTTCAATGTGTTCAATCATCCTAACTTCGATTTGCCGGATAACTTTTTGGGATCGCCTACGTTCGGCAAGATTCTGTCAGCGGAAAACCCGCGGCATATTCAGTTCGGGTTGAAGCTGTTGTTTTGATTTTAAGCTCAGTGCGTCGCGCCCAGCAAGGCTCGCATCTAGCAGCAAAGCTCTCGGGCAATAACCGATTATTCCGGTTGACAAGCGTTACCGCCTGCGGTAGCGTCTCGTTGTGCCAAAGATTCGCCGCGGTGGTTACATCTTCTTCTCCTGGAAGAGTGACCATGCGCCTCGGCATGTTCACGTCTACCGTGACGGGAAGCTTGTCGTGAAGTGGGACCTCGACAATAAACGGGCGATGAGGGGAAAAGCTTCGAGGCGCGTTCTAAGATTGATCGAGGGACTCGAGTCCGAAGGATTGCTATGAAGATTCGGTCGGTCAAACACAATAATCGCAAGAAGGCTTTCGAGATCAAGATTGCTAACCGAACCCTGCAATTCCCCTACTCGAAGTTGGAACTGCAACCGAGCAGTGTCGATTCGATTGAGCGGGTGTACGTTGACAAGGAATTGGCCAGTGAAGCGTTCACCTACGAGTTGAAGTCCCGCAAGAGTGGGACGGTCCACATAGAGCAGGTGTTGGAATACAACCAGGATCCCGCGTACTTACGCGACGTTATTCTCTACAAGCTGACGGTCGAGGCGCAGAAGCGGCTGGAGAAAAGCGCTCTGTCCAAGCGCGAGATAATTCGCAGGCTCGGGACATCGGCAACGCAGTTCTATCGCCTGCTGGATCAGAAGAACTATCAGACATCCGTCGATCAACTCTTGTCGCTGCTTTATGTGCTCGATTGTGATGTCGATCTAGTCATACGCGCAAAGCGTCCTGCGCGCAGAAATGCGGATGCCACGGCGCCGCCGCGATGAGCCCCAAGGAGGATCGCTCTGGTTAGGGCAAAAATGGGCATCATAAAGGTTGCTGGATGTTCGCCTCGATTTCAGTCAAGAGAACTTCCGGGGTGACGACCTTGAGAAAGCGAAACCGCTGCTGGAATGCACGTCCTTCTTCTGTATCCCACCTCATGAGATCGAGCAGATCGTTGTCACGGCTCACTAGGTAGTCGGCTTTCGTTGCAACCGCCAGATTGATGTAGGGCTCGTCGTTCGGATCACGCTGATAAACAAAACGCCGTGGAACTTGCCGAATCAGCGTGGCGCGCTGCGTCAATCGCTCAAAGAGAGCCTCTACCGCGATGTAGGTGATGTTGCGCAGATTGAGGCGCACATCGGGGCGCGCGAGCACATAACGCGCTTCGGACAAAACCAGTTTGCTCACGTATACGGTGATCTTTCGTTCGTCGAGCAGGTCGAGGATACGCGCGGCCGGGCCGCTCTCGTTTGCTACGGCCTGCACAAAGACCATACAGTCAACGACAACTCCAGCCGGCGGAGAAGGTTGACTCATTCGTCCTCGGCCACCCCTTCTCGATCGAAATCCTCGCGGGCTTTATCAACTAGGGCGGCTAGCTCATCATCAGTCATCCCGCTATCCTGGAAACTCTTCCGCACCGGAGCAAGTATCTCTTTGAATGGTTTCTGAGCCAGGATCTTTGCCTCAAGTATCATGCGCGCATACTCCTCGGCGGTTTGGCCATAGTCCGCCGCAAGCTGCGTCAGCGCATCTGTAGTACCGAGTGGTAGGCCGGTGATTTCCAGGCGTTCGGTTTCGCTTTGCGAACTCAAAATGCACCTCAAACTGATCACTACTTACTGACAGGATACGCTGCGTGAGCGAGTAGCACAATGACTCTTTGGCTGCACGGACTTCAAGAGCTTCCCATCATAAACGACGTCACCTCGCTTGGTCCCTGTATATCTCCTACTTTCCCGAAACATCAAAGCACGCCATCTGTGTTTGATTCCTCACCAGCAATCGACCACCAGCAATCGCGGGATAATTCCATGTCTTTCCTTCGATAGCCGAGAACCTCGCCACTTCGGTGTGCTTGTCGGGAGTCGCCTTGACCAACACAAGCTCGCCTTCTTCGGTGATCACTACCAGGTGACCGCTCGCCAGAATCACCTGGCCGTAGCCGTAGCGCCCGCCCTTCCACTTTTGCTCTCCGGTCTTTACGTCCACGCAGGCCAGGATTCCTTCATCAAGCCCATAAGCGTAGCCCTCGTGCAAGACCGAGCTGTTGAACTTGTTATTCATTGCTTTGGTCACTTTTTCCCAAAGCTTTCGAGCCGTGAGCCCTGTGCCGCTCGATGTGATCTCGACGAGGGCCGCGCCTTTGCCGTAACCCGACGAGATGAAGAAGTGATTGGCGTCGACGACAATCGGCTGCGAGACGTTGATCCCCATGTCGGTGTTCCAACCCGCGTCCCACAACTGGGCTCCGTCTTCTACCGCAAGCCCGACGATGCGGTTAGCGGTGACGACCAGGATTTGCCGCTTGCCCGCGAGCGTCACAAGCATCGGAGAAACGTACGCTTGCTTATCGTTGAGCGCTTTCCACACCGGCGCGCCGGTGAGTTTGTTATAAGCTACGACGGATTTGCCTGAGCGGCCGCCTGGGAGAACAACGACCTTGTCGTCGACGATCAGAGGAGAGCCGGACATCCCCCACTGGAGATTATCGGCGCCGTTGTCTTTCAGAATATTCTTCGACCAGTTCACTTTTCCGGTCTTCCCTTCAAAGCATATGAGATCGCCTTCCGCGCCGAGCGACCATAAGCGGCCGGCTTCCCAGGTTGGAGTCGCGCGCGGGCCGTCTCCACCCATCGACTCTTTGAACTCGGCATCCCAGCCGTGCGTCCAAATCTCGCGGCCGGTTTCGACGTCGTAGGCGGCAACGATCTCCTGGCGTCTTCTCTGTTCGATCGTGAAAGCCATTCCTTCCGCTACAACGAACGAAGCGTAGCCGCCGCCGATCGGCTGCTTCCAAAGCAGCGGCAATCCCTCAGCGGGCCAGGTGGTCCGAATCGGAGTTTCATCGTAGCGGCCATCACGCGCAGGTCCGCGGAAGTTGGTCCAGTAGCTTCGCAGGGATTTCTGCGCGGCCGAGGGAACCGCGCCCGCCTGCTTCGATTCGTTAGCGTTCGCGGTTGCCGCCGCGACGGGACTCTGGTCTGGGGTGGAAGGACTAACCGAAGGACTGGCTGCTTCGCGCTGCGTTGCGCGTTGACGTTCAAGTTCGGCGTAATGCGCTTCGGAAGCCGGGTCGGACTGGCCAACAAGAACGCCGCCGGAGAAGAGGAAGAAATAGGCAGCTCCGAGCGCAAGGATTCCAAGAGAGCCGAAAATCTTCTTGCCCGTTTCCGTATCGCCGCGCAGCCAGAGCAAAACCAATCCAACTGGCGGCAACAGAATGGCGGCGGCAATCACCACTTTGAGGGACTGATGCCAGGGTGTCGGAGCAACAAGCGGTTCCATAATTCCTAATCCTCAAACGTCCTGTACGGGCGGCCCTCCGTGGCCGCCCCTCTTGCTGAACGAAAGGCCTTGTCATCTCTAGAGGGGCGGCCACGGAGGCCCGCCCCTACAAGTCTTCCTTACTTCTTTACGAAGACGCGCTTCGATTCGAACGAGCCTCGCTGGTCGTCGATGTAGTAGTCAATCGTCAAGGTGTGACCATCGGCCGAGAGCGTCCACTTGCGCGTGATCTCCTGGGTGGCCGGTCCTTTGGGTGTAGTCGAGGTGATCTTGTCGTTGATGACGATCCGGCCGTCCGGTAACCAGTTCGCGCTGCGCTTGCCTTTTGCATCCGCCTGAGCGCCGGGCGGCGTGAACTCCGCTTCCTTGCCGTCGAGAGAGTAAGTCTCATTGATCAAGCGCTCGCCCTGTGCGGTCTTCTGTTTGGACTCGAGCTTGATCTGATCGCCCGTTTGAACGATGGTCAGAGTCTGTTCCAGCCCCGGCGGATTGCTGAAGCTGCGGTCTTTGTCCATAACCCAGGTGCCGCTGAAATCCGGTTTGGAAACGGCGACCGCGATAACGGAGAGGCAAAGAGCGATCACCGAACAACTGACTAACAGTTTCATGACGACCTCCGGGAGAGACTAGCCACAGATGAACACAGATGAACACTGATGAAAAATAAATATCTGTGTCCATCGGTGTTCATCTGTGGTTCAACGCCCAATGCAATAAAGATTCTTTTCACCGCGAATGAAAATCATTCCGTCCGAAATCGCCGGAGAAGCATACACCGGCTCTGCGACAGAGTTCGTGGCCATCACCTCGTGCTTCGGACCCGCCTTGATCACAAACGTATCGCCGTCTTCGCTGGTAAGCAGGAGCTTGCCGTCGAAGGCCACCGGCGACGCGGTAAACGTCGCGGGGATCGGGACGCGGCCACCTTCGTAGACGATCTTGCCCGTCCTGGCTTCAAGGCAGGTGATGATTCCTCGATCGCTCATCAAGTACAAGTAGTCACCGTATAGAATCGAAGACGGCACATAAGCGGTGCCCTTGTCGTATTGCCAGACGATGTCCTTGCTGCCCGTCAAATCACCCGATGCCCCGAGCTTGATCGCAAAGGTTTTCTTCACCGGAAAGCCCGCATAAACGAAGACCATCCCGCCGCCCGCCACCGGCGTTGCAATGGCGTTGCTTTCGTGGCCCTTCGTTCGCCATAACTCTTTGCCGGTTTTCGGATCGTAAGAGATTATGAGTTCGTTGCCGCTGGTTATCAGCTCCGCGCGTTGCGCCGTGCGAACGAGAAGCGGCGTCGCCCAGCTCGCCTGAACCTTGCGCGGAGTCTTCCACACTTCCTTTCCGGTCTTCTTGTCCAGCGCGAGGATGAATGATTTCTCTCCGTTGTCTTCATCACATTGAAGGATCACCGTATTCTCGAAGAGCACCGGTGAAGTGCCGGGCCCCATGCCGAATGTAGCAATCTGGCCGGGCGAGACTTTCCAGATCAGCTTTCCTTCGAAGTCGTAACAGTACAAGCCTTCCGTCGCGAAGTAGGCAAATACATAGCTTCCGTCCGTAGCGGGAGTCGGCGATGCGTAGCTTCCCTTACGGTGCCGATCATCGTAGACGGTGCCTTCGTAGGCGGTGCGTTCCCACAACTGCTTTCCGGTGGTGCGGTCTACGCAGAGCACTTTGAATGTGTGCTTGCGATCGGCGCCGATGCTGTCGGGATGTTTGAAAGGCTTGCCGTCATCTTTGTGTTCGACTGCTTTCGCTCCGGGAACAGTCTCGCCTTCGATGTCGGTCGTGAGAAAGATTCGGTTGCCCCACACAATCGGCGAGGAGTGCCCGCGCCCGGGAACGGGAGTTTTCCACTTGATGTTCCGGGTGCTGTTCCACTCCGTCGGCAGGTTGGTTTCAGAAGACACACCGTTGCCTTCGGGGCCGCGCCATTGCCCCCAGTTGCTACCGTGCGCGGCTTCGGAATGAACGGGCCCGAGGTTTGCGAACACTATCAAGCAACCGGCCAATGTTAAGAGCGGTAGAGCTACCTTGAGTTTCATTGTTCAATTACTCCTGATGAAGACGTGAACGATCGCAGTCCTCGGCGTCCTCCGCGTCCTCTGCGGTTTAACTAATTAGCGCTCAGAATCAACCGCAGAGGACGCGGAGGACGCCGAGGACTTCTTCGTTGGTATCACGTGGGCAACGCTATTCCGATCGCTTATGCAGAAGAGATGCCTCTCGCCTCTTACGAACAGCTTGTGATCCGCGATGGCAATCGAGACTCGGCTCGGTTCGCCGATCGAATTCGTCCCCAGCACCTCGTGCTTTGGGCCGGCTCTGATCACAAACGTATCGCCGTCGTCGCTCGTGATCAGGATCTTGCCGTCGAAGGCAACCGGAGATGCGCCGTAGAACTTCGTCGGAATAGGAACGCGCCCTCCTTCGTAGACTACCGCGCCGGTCATCGCGTTCAAGCACGTGAGTATGCCCGCGTCGCTCATCAGGTACACATACTCTCCATAAAGAATCGGCGAAGGAACGTATGATGTGCCTTTGTTGTAACGCCAGACTATGCGGTCGGTCCCGTCAAGATTTCCCGATCCGCCGAGCCGAATCGCCACGATCGTCTTGGAAGGGAAACCCGAAGACAGTATCACCAGACCATGCCCGACGACCGGCGTTGCGATGGCGTGGCTGTGAAGCCCGGTTGCTCGCCATAGCTCCTTGCCCGTAGCCGGATCATACGAGATCAGAAACTCGTTTCCGCTTGCGATCAGCTCGGTGCGTTCCGGTGTCTTCGCGATGACCGGAGTCGCCCAACTGGATTGGACGGGACGATGGACTCTCCAGACTTCGTTTCCTGTCCTCTTATCCAGCGCGACCATGAAGGAATAGGTTCCGTCGAATTCCTGGTCGCACAGAAGTATCACCAGGTTCTCGTGCAGCACCGGAGAAGTGCCGACTCCCATCCCCATGGTTGCGATACCGCCGAGATTCTTCTTCCAGATCAGCTTGCCGTTGAAGTCGTAACAGTAAAACCCTTCGGAGCCGAAGTAGACGTAAACGTTCTTTCCGTCGGTCACCGGTGTGGGCGCGGCGTAGGTTCCGCGTCGATGACGGTGATCGTAGACCGGTCCATCATACGAGATTCGCTCCCACAGAATTCTCCCGGAGTCTCGATCGAGACAAAACACCTTGAAGGTATGAAGCTTGTCGGAGCCCGTCCAATCGGGATGAGAGAACTCTTTGTCGCGCATCATGTGCTTCACCGCTTTATGATCGGCCGGGGCAGGACCGCGTTCGATTGCTGTGGTCAGGAAAACCTTCTTCTCCCAGATGATCGGCGACGAAAAGCCGAGACCCGGAATCGCGGTTTTCCATAGAACGTTTTTGGTTTCAGTCCATTCGGTAGGAAGGTTCGTCTCATTCGATATGCCCTGGCTGTCGGGGCCACGCCACTGTGCCCAGTTCGAGCTCGATGCGACGGGCCGTGTTTTCCCAGGCGCCGGTGAGCTCAAAAGAAGCGCGCAGCCGACTGTTGAATAGAGCAGCAAGGTCAGGAATCGTTTCACTTGTTTATGTCTCCCATAGATTATTCTTGAGACTGTTATTGAGATTGTTCTTGGCCGCCCGCTATTTCATTTCACCGCGGATGCCCGCTCGGCTATAGCGAAGACGTTGTGTTGACCTCGGATGAAGATCATACCGTCGGAAATCGCAGGCGTTGCCATCAATACTTCACCCATCTGATTTGTAGCCAGCAATTCATATTTCGGGCCGGCCTTCACCACGAATATCTCGCCGTCTTCGCTCGAGAGATAGACTTTGCCGTCGGCTGCAACCGGTGATGCGCTGAACGCTCCGCCTTTATCGCCGATACGCTGTTGATAAATCCGCTCGCCGGTCTTTGGATTGTACGCGGCCATCACGCCGTGATTCGCGCACGTATAAAGGTACTCGCCGTAAATCAACGGCGTCGGCATGTAAGTCCCGCCGCGCTGCATGCTCCACGCGACGTATTGGTTTGAAGTTTCATTCTGCTTGAGCGAGATGTCGCCCGTTCCACCGGCGCGAATCGCGTAGATCGGCTGGTTTGGCCGATAGCTGTTGCAGATGAAGATCAACCCGTGCCCGGTGATCGGCGTCGTCGCCGTCACTTCGGGATTGCCGGTCAGCTTCCACAATTCTTTGCCCGTCATTGGATCGTAGGCACGAGCAGCGCGCGTAGCGTTTGTTACCAGTTCTACTCGCGACGGGCCTTCGTAAATGGTCGGCGTTCCCCAGGACGGGATCTCCTCGCGGGGCGTCATCCACAGTAGCTTGCCATCCTTTAAGTCATACGCCGCGATAAAAGAATTCTTCTGAACGTCGCATTGGACGATGACCATGTTCTTGTAGATGATCGGTGAGCTGGCCGTTTCCCATTGATAGTCCGGGTCGTAGAACCAGCCGGCGTCGAGAACGCCCAGGTCTTTCTTCCAGATCAACTTCCCGTTTACGTCGTAGCAGTACAAACCCTCCGAGCCGAAGAAGGCGACTACGTATTTTCCGTCGGTTGCCGGTGTGGAGTTGGCGTGTGTCGACTTGATGTGTCGCTTGATTTTTGGAACGCCTTCGTAAGCGACGCGGTCCCACATCATTTTGCCGGTGCGCTTGTCGAGGCAGTAGACGTGCCAGGTGTGCGGCGACGTGTCCTTGTCCGAGTCGACGTCGCCGTACAGGCCGTGACGAAAATCGTTGCTGCCTTTGCTGCTGACGGCGGTGGTGACGAAGACCTTGTCCGCCCAAACGACCGGACACGAATGCGCCAGTCCTGGAATGGCAGTCTTCCAAAGAACGTTCGTGCCTTTGGTCGCATCCCAGGTTGTAGGTGTTGGTTTGCCATCGGCGACACCTGAAGCGTTCGCGCCGCGAAACGAGGGCCAGTTCTGGCCCCGGGCAATTGAGGTGAAGCTTACGATTAGAACGATCGCAACGGCGCAACCGAAAACCTGCCTTCTCAAACTCTCATTAGAAAGCATCAGAAACCTCCGAGCACTGATCATAACGAAATACGTACTAGCCTGGTTTGCGTGCTTTGCGGTCCTTTGCGCCTTTGCGTCGAGTATTAGTCTCACTCATACTCAGCGCAAAGACGCAAAGGACCGCAAAGCACGCGGAGCGCGGTGCGGCCTTCGAGGCCGGACTACGAACGCCAGGTTATTTCTCCACTCGTTTGAAAGCGAATGTAAATCCCGATTGTTTCAACGTCAATCCAGTGACCTTATCGCCCTCAATGTTAAATGTAATCGTCGCCTCAACCTCGATGATCGCAAACGTCGTCTTATTCAGCGCGCTGGTCGAGAACCAATCCTGGCCGCCCACTTTGCCCACCAGCTTTCCCGCCTTGATGTCGACGGCCAGCTCACCCACCTGATCGTTCTTGTAGAGACCGGTGTAGCTCTTAAGCACTTCCGGCTCGACGGTGACCTCGACCGAGACCGCTCCGGCCTTCTTCAGCAGCTCGATGATCTCCTTGTTAGTGCCCGCGGAGGCCCGGCGAAGCGCGCTGTTCAGAGTCTCCTGCTTCAAGCCGCCCTTCGCGAGCGCAATCTTCACGATGTCGACGTTGCCATCCTGAACGCCCGACGTTAACGCCCGCTCGATTCCCAACGCACCTTTGTCGAGCAGGAGCTTCACTATTTCGGCGTGATCTCTGGACAAGGCCCATCCGATCGGCACCTCTCCGTAGAACGTATCCTTCACGTTCACGTCCGCGCCTCGTTCGATCAGTAGTTTTACGACTTCGACATGACCCTTGTCGCACGCGTATGACAGCGCCGTAGCCCCGTATCGGGTTTTCGCGTTCACATCGACGCCCTTGTCTAAATACGCTTTGACCGCCGCGGCGTCGCCCTTTCGAGCGGCCGCAAAAAACTCCTCGTTGAGGTCCTGCGCGCCCGCGACCAGCGGGCACAACAACACGAGTGCCAGCAACGCTATTTGTCTGGTGGACATTGTCACTCCGTTGGCTTCAGCGATTTTGTGAGAGTTCGTAATTCCCCTGGGAGCTTAGGCATCCTTGCCTGCTTGATATGGCTGTTATTCCAGACCTTGCAGGCAAGGATGCCTGCGCTCCAGGGAGCTCGGAACTCTGCGTTTTAAAAAAATCTCTTCAGCGGATGTTTTTCAACCCGTGGTGTTGGGGCACACAAGCAAGAGGTTACGGCCTTTCCATCTGCCGTGTCGAGCGATTTGCGCGGGCACACTGAACTGACTCGGAATGTCCGACAAACTTCAGTTTGTCGAAAACATCCCGCACTCCGACAAACTGAAGTTCGTCGGACCTCCAAGACAGCTTCAAAGAATCCATGCTTGACGCCGCTAACCGCAACATAATATCTTGAGTTCAACGAGTCAAGCATGCCTTATAGCCCAGTGGAGAAACTTGCATCGGTCGTACTCGGTAAGCGCGAACCCAATGCACAACTTTGAAGGCTGATTATGGACGCCATTCTTTCGAACTGCCTGGCACTTGCGCTGCTATTATTCTCTTTCACTCCGGCACAGCACGTTCGCTCAGCAAGCGATTGGACTGACTGGCGCGGCCCGGCTCGCAACGGCATCTCGGGCGAGAAAGGGCTACCGGATCGCTGGTCGCCAAAAGGCGAGAACCTGGTCTGGAAGGCTCCTTACGGCGGACGCTCGGCGCCGATCGTGATGAGCGGCCGCGTCTTCCTGTTCAACACCTCGGGCGAAGGCGAAACCATGCAGGAGCGCGTGATGTGCTTGAACGCCGACACCGGCAAGCTGTTATGGGAACACCGCCTGAATGTCTATGAGAGCGACGTTCCGCCTCGCCGCATCGCGTGGTCGTCGCCCGCCGGAGATCCGACGACCGGTAACCTCTATGTCCTCGGCGCGTGCAATGAGCTGACCGCGTTCTCGAATGACGGCAAGGTACTGTGGAGCCGCTCGCTGACTGAGGAGTTCGGCGCCTGGACGACGCACGGGGGCCGAACAACGTCGCCGATTATCGAAGGCGATCTTGTAATCGTCGGCACAATCATCGACGGCTGGGGCGACACCGCGCAGCGCAAGCATCGCTTCTACGCCTTCGACAAGCGAACCGGTGAGTGCGTGTGGACGAGCGCGCCCGGCGGCCGTCCTTACGACACGGTTTATCCCACTCCCATCGCCGCGACGATCAACGGAACGCGAATGATCATAGTAGGCGGCGCCGACGGAGCGGTGCAGGCGATGAAGGCGCAGACCGGAGAACCCGTCTGGAGCTTTCCTATCACCAAGCGCGGAATCAACAACTGCGCGGTGATCAGCGGCAACACCGTCTTCGCTTCGCACAGCGAGGAGAACCTCGACACGAACGAGATGGGCTTGCTGGCGGCGATCGACGCGACCGGGAAAGGCGCGCTCGGCAAAAGTAGCATCAAATGGTCCGTCAGCGGCATCCGCGGCGGCTACTCGTCTCCGATAGTCGACGGCGACCGAATCTATCTCATTGACGACAGCGCAAACCTGTTCGCGTTTGACATCAACACCGGCAAGGAGCTGTGGAAGCACACTCTCGGAACGCTGCAGCGCGCGTCTCCGGTGCTCGCCGACGGCAAGCTCTACGTTGGCACCGAGAACGGAAAATTCTTCATCCTGAAGCCCGGCCCGACCGGATGCCAGGTCCTGAGCGAAACCGAGCTTGGCACTGTGGAGAAAGTTGAACTGAAGACGGAAGCCGGCGACGAAGCGGTTTCTGCCAACGAACAAATACTCGCGGCGGTTGCGGTTTCACGAGGCCGCGTCTACCTGGTCACGACCAAAGGCGTTTACTGCATAGGAAAAAAGACACCGTCGCCGGCCCTGCCGGTAGCCGGCGAGCAGGTTGAAACCAACAGCGCGCCGATAACCGAATCGCAACCGGCGCACGTTCAAGTCGTTCCGGCTGATCTCATCGTGAAGCCCGGCGAAACAGCTAAATTCAAGGTGCGGTTATTTGACGATCGCGGACGTTTTCTGCGCGAAGAACAGAATGCGACATGGTCTCTTGAAGGCTTGAAGGGCTCGGCCGAGAGCAATCAATTCACCGCGGCCGCCGACGCCGGCGTGCAAGCTGGAATGGTAAAGGCGACTGTAGGCGCAATCGCAGGCGTGTCTCGCGTGAGGGTGATTCCGCAGATGCCGATCAGCGAGAACTTCGATTCCATTCCTGTCGATGGTGTGCCGAAGTATTGGATCAGCACCGGCGGCAAGTATAACGTGCGTGAAGTCGACGGAAACCGAGTGCTGGTCAAGAACCCGAATCCGCCGGCCTTCAAGCGCGCTCGTTCGTTGTTCAGCCCGGTCGATTGGTCGAACTATTCAACGCAGGCCGACGTCCGCGCTACGGAAAAGCGGCGGCAGATGGGTGACGCCGGCGTGGTAGCTCAACGTTACGAGCTGGCGATCATGGGAAACAGTCAAAAGATCGAACTGCGCTCGTGGCAGATCGAAGAGAAGCGCACGGTCAGGAAACCTTTCGCGTGGAAGGCGGACACCTGGTATCGGTTGAAGCTGCAAGTCGAGAATCTTCCCGACGGCCGCGTGCGCGCGCGCGGTAAAGCCTGGCCCGCCTCCGACGCGGAACCGGCCGAGTGGATGCTCGAACGCATCGATGCGCTTGGAAATCATAAGGGCGCTGCCGGCGTTTTTGCCGATGCCCCCAGTGAAGTCTTTATCGATAACGTAAAAGTTACGCCGAACAACTGATCACGCTGACCGAGTACTAGCTGACGTTGGAAACAAAATGAGAATAAGCACTTCTAAATCGCTCTTGTTCGCAGCCGTGTTTGCGATCGCGTTGTTCAATCTTTCAAAGCTCGTAACAGCTTCAGATCCCGGCAACGGTGACTGGCCGATGTGGGGTGGAACACCCGACCGGAACATGGTTTCGAATCTCAAAGGCATGCCTGCGAGCTGGGACGTGAAGACAAAGAAGAACGTCAAGTGGGTCGCCACGCTGGGCTCGCAAAGCTATGGCAATGCCGTTGTCGCTGGCGGCCAGGTCTACGTCGGCACTAATAACGAACTGGCGCGCGACCCGAAGCAGGGCGGCGACCGAGGCGTGCTGATGTGCTTTCGTGAGTCTGATGGTGAGTTTCTTTGGCAACAAACCAACGAAAAGCTTGCTGCCGGACGCGTCAACGATTGGCCGTTTCAAGGCGTGTGCTCCTCGCCACTGGTAGACGGCGGCCTCGTTTATTACGTGACGAATCGATGCGAGGTGATGTGCCTCGACTCACAGGGCTTCCGCGACGGCAAGAACGACGGTCCCTACAAAGACGAGAAGTTTACCGGCCAGTTCGACGCCGACATCATTTGGAAATTCGACATGATGGAGGAGGTCGGTTCGCAGCCTCACAACATGTCGAACTGCTCGCCGGTTGTGTACGGTGACTTACTTTACATCTGCACGTCGAACGGCCAGGATGAAAGCCACGTCAACATACCTTCGCCGAAGGCCCCGGCGATCATCGCGATCAACAAGAAGACCGGCAAGCTCGTCTGGGAAGACAACTCGGTGGGCGACCGGATTCTGCACGGCCAGTGGTCTTCGCCTTCGGTGGGCAAGATCGGCGACGTGGTCCAGGTCGTTCACGGGCAGGGCGATGGCTGGGTGCGCGGTTACGACGCGCTGACCGGCAAGAAGCTTTGGGAGTTTGACTGCAACCCGAAGGACTCCGTGTGGCCGAAGACTCGCAACGAGCTGATCAGCACGCCGGTGATCTACGACAACAAAGTCTACATGGCCAACGGCCAGGATCCCGAACACGGCGAAGGCGTCGGACACCTGTACTGCATCGACGCAACCAAGCGAGGCGACATCACTCAAAGCGGAGTGATATGGCACTACGATAAGATTCGCAGGTCGATCTCGACCGGAGCGATTTACGACGGCATGCTCTTCTATCCGGACTTCAGCGGGTTCCTGCATTGTCTCGACGCCAAGACGGGCAAGGTCTTTTGGGTCCACGACATGTTCGCCGCGGTGTGGGGATCGCCGATGGTCGTAGACGGTAAGGTATATCTCGGAGATGAGGACGGCGACGTCGCTATCCTGGCGGCGGCCCGGGAGAAGAAGGTCATCGCCGAAATCAATATGGGGAGCTCGGTCTACTGCACCCCGATACCAGCCAACGGCGCCTTGTTCATTGCCAATCGCAATCAGCTTTTCGCGCTGGCCGAGAAGAAGTGATTCATGTTCGTAGTACGGCCTTCAGGCGGAAGTTCGTATTCGGGCAATAATCGATAGCACCTGTATGGGCGGTCCTCCGTGGCCGCCCCTCGGTGTAATAGGACAACTTCCGCACTCACTGAGGGGCGGCCACGGAGGACCGCCCATACAGGTGCTCAACTAGTGTCCTGCTGGCAGAATCTGTTACAAGCGACTTTGCGCGATGCAGCCATTCGATTTCCAATCACGCACGAGATTAGTTTTCGGAGAAGGATCGTTCGAGCAGGTCGGCGCTCTTGCGCGTGAACTTGGCTTCAAGCGAACGCTGATCGTGGCCGACAAGGGCATTCTCGCTTGCGGCTATGCCGGCGAGGCTTCGAAGCTTCTCGCTGAGTCTGGAATCACGCTCTTCACCTTCCACGATTTCGATTCGAATCCCAATACGCTGATGATCGAAGCCGGGCGCGAGTTCGCGGCGCCGCTCGAGATCGATTCGATCATCGGACTGGGCGGCGGCAGCTCGATGGATACAGCCAAGGCGATAAACTTCTTGTTAACCAACGGCGGCGCGATCGAGGACTACCGGGGGTACGGGAAGGCGCGAGCGCCGATGTTGCCGATGATTGGCGTCCCGACAACATCGGGCACCGGCAGTGAAGCTCAGTCTTACGCGCTCATCTCGGACGCCGGGACCCACGTCAAGATGGCTTGCGGTGATCCCGGCGCAGCTTTCAAGGTCGCGATCCTCGATCCGCGGCTGACGGTGACACAGCCGCCGAGCGTCACCGCAGCCGCAGGGTTCGACGCGATCTCGCACGCGGTCGAGACTTACGTTACCAAGACACGGACGCCAACTTCTGAAAAGTTTTCACTCGAAGCCTGGCGGCTGCTCGAGCCGAATTACGAACGCGTAATCAGGAACCCCTCCGATCTGGACGCGCGCGGAGCTATGCAACTCGGCGCTTATTGGGCGGGATTGGCAATCGAGAATTCGATGCTCGGCGCGGCACACGCTTGCGCGAATCCGCTGACCGCGAACTACAACACAGAGCATGGCGTCGCGATCGGATTGATGCTTCCGCGCGTGGTGCGTTGGAACGGACCGGTTGTCGGCGAGCGGTACCGTGAGTTGCTTGAGCTTGAAAACGAGTTCGTACGGCCTTCAGGCGGAAGTTCGTACTCTACAGACCGAATCACCCGCGACGAACTTCCGCCTGAAGGCCGGACTACGAACGGCGGAATAAACAGTGGTGATGAAAGTCACCCCGGTGAAGCGCTCGCAAACAGGCTCGAACATTTCATTCGAGCCGGAGGGTTGCCACGCGATCTAAAATCGGTTGGGGTGCCGGAGGGTGATCTGCCGAGGCTTGCAGCGGAAGCGGCCAGCCAGTGGACGGGACAACATAACCCCCGAGAATTTGGAGAAGCGGAAGCTCTGCAGCTCTACAAGTGTGCGTATGAGATTTGAGTCGACGCCTTTCTCAGTAGCCCAGGCGTTTACGCCTGGGTCGCGGGTCGGATTGATCTCGTAGCCCCGTTCACGGGGCTTTCGTCGGCTTTAGCAGGCATGGGCAGAGAGATCGAAGAAATGCCTGAAGGCCACGCAAAGCCCGGTGAACCGGGCTGGAACGATCCGACGGCGCGCTTACCCAGGCGTGAACGCCTGGGCTATGAAAAGCTGTCGACGGTTTCCATAGTCTCTTCTGCCGGTGCTTCGATGGAGGCTCAGACGCCGTCCTGACGTTAGTCAATGTGTGAATCATCATTCGTTTCAAGCGATGGTATCGTAATTCAGCGAGGGTTCATGGTGCGATCATTCAAACTACTGTCGATTCTCTTTTTGACAATTTCCTCCGCGCTCCCAGTTGATGCACTGAGATCGCAGGCGCAGTTTCCACCCGAGACTTGGTCTCAATTTCGAGGCGGTCATCAGCAGATAGGCGTCTCGGTTTCGGGCGTGCCGCGCGACCTCAGGGTCGTGTGGACCTACGAAGCGGGAGAATCGATCGAATCTTCCGCGGCGATTTCAAACGGCGTTGTCTACGTCGGTTCTCAATCGGGGGAGCTCGCGGCGCTCAACCTGTCTAACGGTTCGGTTCGCTGGAAGTATCGCGCGACGGGTCCGATCGGCGAGTCGTCGCCGTGCGTTGCAAACGGCGTGGTTTACATCGGCGATCTGAACGGGACCGTCCACGCAGTCAAAGCAAGCGACGGCCGCGCGATCTGGACGTATAAAACACAGGGCGAAGTAAAGTCTTCGCCGGTTGTCGTAGGCGATCGGGTGTTGATCGGGTCTTATGACGAGCATCTCTATTGTCTTGCCGTGTCCAATGGTGCGCTCCTTTGGAAGTTCAGGACTCAGGGTCCGGTGCATTGCACGGCCGGCGTATCGAATGGCGTTGCGCATATCGCCGGTTGCGACGAGACTTTTCGAGCGATTCGCATCAGCGACGGCCGGCAGCTTTTCAGCGTCGCTTCAGGGGCTTACACCGGAGCGTCGCCGGCGCTTGTCGGCCAGATGGCTTACTACGGAACCTTCAACAACGAAGTGCTAGGAGTGAACTTGAGGACGCGGCGGATCGGTTGGCGCTATCACAATCGCAGGAGACAGTTCCCCTACTATTCATCGTGCGGGGTGATTGAAGGCAGAGTCGTTGTAGGCGGACGCGACAAGATGGTGCATTGCATGGACGCGGCAACGGGCAAAGAGTTATGGACGTTCATGACGAGCGCTCGAGTCGAGTCATCGCCCGCGCTTGCTGATGGGCGCGCGTTTGTTGGTTCAAGCGACGGGAAGCTCTACGTGCTGGACTACAAGACCGGAGCGAAGGTTTGGGAGTTCAACGCGGGAGCGCCGCTGTCGGCGTCACCTGCGATCGCTTCGGGCCGCGTAGTGATTGGCTCGGAGGATGGAAGGCTCTACTGCTTCGGGCAGTGAGGAGTTCTTATCAACGACCAGTATCGTATTTGCTTTCGCTGGGAGAAGGGTTGTGCAGACCAAGTCGAAATCACGGATTACCACTAATTCAGATCCTTCACGCGGCCGGCAATCGAAGGGCCTTCTTTCGCGGCGGCTACCGGCCAAGCGGCCACCGACGCATCCGGGAGAAATGCTCGCCGAAGAGTTTCTCAAACCGCTCGGAGTCAGTCAGTCAGCCTTCGCAAAGCGATTGGGCGTATCTTATCCTCGTTTGAATGAAATCATCCGAGGCAAGCGCAGCATTACGCCTGAGACAGCGTTGCGTTTGGCTCAGGTATTGGGAATGTCTGCCGACTTTTGGCTCGGGTTGCAGCAGGACTGGGATCTTTGGCACGCCGCGCGAAGCAAGAAAGCGGAGATCGCCCGGCTTGAACCTCTCCGCCGCGCAAGTTGAGAGGCACGCTCCTCACTGCTTTGTGCAGTGAAGAAGTTGTCCCGGACGTTAGCAGCAAGCGTAAAGCATATGCACGATATGAGCATGGCTCTTTAGGAGTTGGAGAAGCGCGCGCGGGCGCTGACCGTCGAAGAGAAGGCGACGCTTGCTCGCATCCTAATCGAGGAGCTTGACAGCGCCATCGACCCCAAAGCCGAGCAGATGTGGCTTGAAGAGGCGCAATGTCGTTATGACGCTTATCTCAGAGGTGATCTTGAAGCGCGCCCCGGAGATCAGGTAATGCAACGAGCCCGCGATCGCTTCCGATGTCAGGAGGATTGACCCTCATTCAGGCAATTCCTCCGTCTTAGGCTCAGGCAGCCAGAAGCTTGCAGTCAACCCAATCGCATAAACCAAAAACGCTACGGCTGCGGCTCCGTACGCAAGATGAGCCGCGGGACTGCCGCCCGGCATCACCGCTGCGAATTGAGTAGTCAGCAACGCCGCCGAGGTTCCTATCATCCTTCCTCCGACGTTAGCCGCAAAGCTTTCACCGGTTCCGCGCAAGTGCGTCGGATACATGCGCGGGAGATAGTTCCCCCAAAAACTCAGTTGCGCGACAGTGAAAAGACCCGCGAAGAAGATCCCCCACTTCAGCAGCGTGAGATCGTGTACGGCAGGATACAGAAACACGAGCGGAACGATGATCAGTCCCGGGATCTGAAACACGCGCAGCAGCTTTCGACGCGACACGATTCGGATAGCCAGAAACGCTAGAAGGAAGCGGCCAAACAAGCCTCCCAACTCTTGGAGCGTTTGAACGCCGGCAACCGTTGACTGAACGATTCTCTGGCGCTCGGGCAGCAGTACGTTGCTGTCCACTTGAACGAGTGCTGGAACGATTTGCGGCAGTTGTTGAATTGCGCCAAACGCCACGCCGAGGCTGCACGCAAAGATCAACGCGCTGATAAGAGTAGCCCGCCGATACTCGGGCTGAAAGATCGCGGCGAAGCTCGGGCGTTTGAGAGTTCCCGCAATTTTCTTTTCCTTCCACACCGGCGATTCCGGCAGGAACGGGCGAATGATGATCAGAGGTATCGCGGGGATCAGGCCGGATATCAGCAGGTAGCGCCAGGTATCGTGACCCTGATGAATCGCCGGCAGCGACAGCGCGATCTTTGCTATGAGCAGCGCCGTCAGGCTAACCATGAATCCGCCGAGTGATGAGAAGGCCTGCGTGTAGCCGATGACGGCTTCTCTTCGCTTCGCGTCGGGAAACAGTTCGGCGAGCCACGCGACAGCGGCTACGAATTCAACGCACACACCGATGAATGTTGTCGTCCGCAAAACGAGCAGCATGGGCAGCGATGTTGCGAACCCGGCGCCCAGCGCGGAAAAGGCATAAACCAAAATGCTCCACGTAAGTATTCGTCGCCGCCCGAGCCTGTCTGTTAGATAGCCTCCAAGCAAACCGAAGATCCCGCCGCACACCGCCGGAACGTAGAACATCAAATCTCGCCAGCGAGTAAAGTCCGGGCTGCCGAATGCGAACCCGCCGAGCTGCTCGATTGCCGGACGCAGGATCAGCGGAAGCATCAGCAGCTCGTAGGTATCAAAGGCAAACCCGATGACTGCAATGATGCAGATGAGCCATTGAATTCGAGTGAGCGGCGCGGAGCTTTCAGATCCCTGAGAAGTCATAATGGGTAAGCATTCTTTGTGAAGCCGGACGATGCAGTCAAGTCAGGCGCGACGTTACGAGACCCTCACGTTCGTTGCCCAGATGGGAGGGCCATAATACACTTGTTTTCTCAAGGCTCAGCCTGCGAGGTGCCGAGGGGAGATCGAAACCGTTATCTGGCTCGGATCCGTCGCTGACAAGCTCGCTGGAAAACATCAAGTCGACACGGTAGAAGTTGAAGAAGTACTCAGCAACCGTCCGAAGATTCGTTTCGTTGAAAAGGGCACACGTAAGGGCGACGATGTCTACCTTGCGTTGGGACAAACGGATGCAGGGCGATACCTCGCGGTCCTGTTCATTTACAAGAAGGCCAAAGAGGCATTAATCTTGAGCGCGAGAGACATGGCTGCAAGGGAAAGAAGGCAATATGGCAAGAAGTAAGCCGCACGAGATTGCTCTCCCAAAGAAACTTGACGATCTTGTCGAGTTCTTTGACACGCACGACCTGGGTGACTACTTTGAACGAATGCCCGAGGCACACTTCGTCGTCGACATAAAGAAGAGAACTCACCTCATCGCGATCGATGAAGAGATAGCAGACCAGATAACCGCGATCGCGAAGTCAAAGAAGACCTCCTCGGAGTCCTTGGTCAACTCATGGCTTAAGGAGAGCATTCAGAAGACTACGTAAAGCGTTTTCTACGCTCCCTCTCTTCGTGTCTTACACGAGATTGGAAATGGGAATGCCGTATCGATTTCTCTTCAGCGAGTATATGATCGACGCAAATAGAGCGAACGCCAAGGGGCGTTTGTTTGCTATGAACCAGCTCCAAAAATGGGCTGAAGACGGTGTGATCTCGCTGATAATTTCCGACACCGCTCGAGACGAAATCGCAAGAGGAGGATCCGCTGCCCGTCTCCGTCGAGTGGATGGCCAGGTCTACACACAGACAGTCATAACAACCGACGAGCAGTGCGACGTCAAAGGTAAAAATAGACGCAATCTTGGCTCCCGCCGGTGTCCGCAACCAAAATCAAGAAAACGACGTCGACATAGTGTTTCAAGCGTTTCATAACAAACTGCCGCTCATAACGAATGATGGTGGCTCACGGCGGCAACCGGGTGGAATGCTCGGAAATCGGAAACGCCTCGACGAAGCTCTTGGGATCAAGATCATCACCGACGAAGAGGCCGTCGATCAGGTTAGAAACCTTATCCGAGTGCGTGACGATCGTGCAAAATGGTGTCACGACAACGATGGATTGCCGCTGCCGGACTGGGTTGGCGCAGATTAAATATGACCGAAGCCTGACTGGCCCGCTTTCGCAGCCACTTCCTTGACCACACCGCGGCGAATCATACTCAGCGCTTCTTCCACGGCTTCCTGCGTGATAATTCCGTGATACTGGTCAGCAATTGCGACTGGCGAATACCCATCTTCTGACAACTCCACGGCATCCGGGACCATAATACGAGTGCCTCGGAAAATCAGCCGCCCGCCACAGACGCGTGTGTCAACCGCCAGGTGCTTGCCGATCTCAACTCTCGCCATCGCAACCTCCTTGCTAGCGACAATCTATCGCAGAAACGGCGCCGCATCAAAGCGCAGATCGTTTGTTAGGTGATCTGGAGAAATAGCGTTCAATAGTAGGCGCGCTAGGTTTCGAACTGAACCGGGAAACTACAACTAACAGCACCGCCGAGACGATTGTCATCGGAACCACCGGCATCAATCCAAACACCGCCGTGCCGCCGGGCGTGCGGGAAAGGACCTCGATCCCGGCAAACGAACAGGCCACAATTGGAGGGCCGGGCGCCGGCGCAGGAATTACATATTGAAATACGGCCACCGCCACGACCGCGAGCGCCGACCACACAGTAGCGGCAAGCGCTCCCCACTTTGTGCTGCCTTTCCAAAACAGGGCAGCCACCAGCAGCGGCGAGAGCGCGGCATAGCCCGAGAACGCGTATTGAACCGCAAGATCGAATATCGACTGTGGTGACCGAAGCGCCACCGCGTATGCGAACAGTGTAATCAACACTATGAACAGGCGGCCGGTGTGAACCTGAGCGGCCTCGCCGAAGCGTCTCTTGCCTCCGTAAAAAGCGAACACGTCTTCGGTGAACATCGTCGATAGCGCGAGTATCTGTGAGTCGCTCGCCATGACCGCCGCCATTATTCCCGCGCCCAGCAGTCCCGCAAGCCACAACGGCGCATAGCGATCGAGAAGCAGCAACAGCACGTCATCTCCTGCCGTCTTTTCTCGCAGGGCGTCGCGATCAGCCGGCGTCAGCTTTGGACCTTCGACTGCAAGCGTTCGCCGCGCGTCGATCTTTTGCTGGATCTGAGGCGCATCAGTCGCGCGGTTCGCCATCACGCCCAGGAACACACACGGAAGCCACAGCGCCAGCATACAAAACGGATACAGGACCACCGTCTTCTTGAACTGATTCATCTTGCGCGCGGTGAGACAAAAGATTGTTATGTGCGGAAACGCGATCGATGAAAGCGGGATGAAAGTGTAGCTGAAGAAAAACAGCGGCGAGACTCGTTCGCGAGTCAGGAGCGAAGAGGTTGCGGGCGATGACAACAACGCTTGCGCTGATTCTCGAAACCCGCCCATGCCGGCGCCAATCACTACGAGGGCTATTACCCCGAAACAAAGAAACAGCGAGGTCTGAAACGTGTTCACCCAAGCCGTCCCGCGCATGCCTCCAAAGAAGACGTAACACATCACCACCATCGCCACTACCGCGCCGCCGATCCAGTAGGGGACCCGGCCGCCGCTGATCGCGTTCAAAGCTGTGCCTCCGCCCATCACGCCGATGATGATGTAAGGAACCAGAAACGCCGCCTGCACCGCGAAGATCACCGTGCCGATGTGACTGCACTCCCAGCGATCGCGAAACATCTGCACCGGCGTGATGAACCCGTGCTTCTTGCCCAGCGCCCAAACTCGAGTGCCGATCAGGAATAATGAAAGAGGAATAATCAGCGCCGATGACGAAGCCATCAGCCCGAATGTCACAATCCCGTTGTTGAAAGCATGACCCGACGAGCCAAGGATCGCGAATGCGGTCATGTTCGTGCCGAACAGCGAGAGCAGGAACACATACGGTCCCAGCGACCGATTTGCGAGGAAGTAATCTTCAGCACCTTCGCGGCGGGCCGATTTGCGAAAGGCGAAGATGCCGATGTAGAGAACGACACCGAGATAAGCGAAGACAAAGAGCGCTGGAATCACCTGGCGTCGCCCTCCTCTGAGGAAGAGACGGGGCGTCCGGGCGATGCGGCGACGGGGCGATCGGGGGACACGGCGTGATCGCCCCCTCGCCCCGTCGCCTCGTCGCCAAGTCGCCGTGTCACTTCGTCGTCCATTCCCTCTTCAAGCTCCGACGGCCATGCGTGCTTTACCAGCAGCAACAACGCGAACGCCGTCGCAAGTGTGTAACACGCGTGATAGAACAGGCCGATGGGAATGAAGCCGAAGACGAGGGGATTTGCCGCGCGCCAGAACCAAAAATCCTGATGCAGGACATAAAGCGCGCCAAACATGATCACCAGCCAGACTCGTTTCATACGGCTTTACTTTGAGAATGCGTGAAGGTTCGTAGTTCGGCCTTCAGGCGGAAGTTCGTATCCCCACACTTAGACCGAATTACAAACTTCCGCCTGAAGGCCGAACTACGAACGGTGTGTCTCCTTTGTTTGTAGCCGCCGGCGAAATGTCCGCGTACTATGGCATACGGCTGGAGAAAATTGCAACGGACTCGCGCGGTTGTTAGAATAAACGCGATCGCGAGGAGGCGCGCTTTGCATCAGAACTTCAAAGAGGCCGATGATGAGCGACACAGCACAGACCAGGACCGAGGTCGGCAATTACTTTGTCTCCAACTATCCGCCTTTCTCGCAATGGAAACCGGATTACAATCCGCGCGTCATCGAAGCGCTCGATGAGCCTCCGCGAACCGCGGAGCCGCTTGGGCTTTACGTGCATATTCCCTTCTGCCGCAAGCGCTGCAAGTTCTGTTACTTCAAAGTCTACACCGACAAGAACGCATCTGACATCGAGCGCTACCTTGACGCGTTGATCAAGGAGAATGAGCTCTACAGCCGCACAAATGCGTTTCAGGGGCGACAGCTTCGGTTCGCTTATTTCGGCGGCGGCACGCCTTCTTACATCAGCGAAAGACAACTCGACTATCTCGTCGAGGGGCTCAATCGTCACGTGAGCTGGGCCGGCGCCGAAGAAGTCACCTTCGAATGCGAGCCAGGGACAATACGAAAATCGAAGCTCGAGACCTTGAAGCAAATCGGCGTCACGCGCCTGAGCTTAGGCATCGAGCATTTCGACGACGCCATCCTCGAGGCGAATGGCCGCGCGCATCTCTCGCCTGAGGTTTATCAGGCTTACGCGTGGGCTCGCGAAGTTGATTTCCCGCAGATCAATGTCGACCTGATTGCCGGGATGCTCGGTGAAACCGAAGAGAAGTGGCGCGATGCGATTCGGCGCACCGTTGAATTGGAGCCCGATTCGGTCACGATCTATCAAATGGAGTTGCCATACAACACCGTGATCTCGAGGGAGATGATCGAGAAGGGACTCGACTCGCCGATTGCGGATTGGCCGACGAAGCGGCGGTGGCTAGATTACGCTTTCGAGGAGTTCGAGAAGCGCGGCTATCGTGTTGCGAGTGCCTACACATTGGCGACTACGAAGAAGCCGTGCCGGTTTATTTATACGGATGCGCTGTGGCATGGCGGCGACATGATTGGGCTCGGCGTTTCGTCCTTCTCGCATTTCGGCGGTGTGAATTTCCAGAACGCTCACAGCTTCGAGGAGTACATTCAGCTACTCGATGCCGATCGACTTCCGTTGTACCGCGCGCTGCCGCTGACGGCGAAACAGAATCTCATACGCGAGATGATTCTTCAGCTCAAGACGGGCGCGATTCAGACTGACTACTTCAAACGAAAATTTGATGTCGATGTATGGGCGGAGTTTTATGCGACGTATTCGCGATTAGAGCGGGAAGGCTTGCTCGCATTGGATAACGGCACGATAAGTCTCACACGTCGCGGGATTTTGGAGGTTGATACGTTTCTTTCCGACTTCTTCGAACCGGAGTTGAGGACTGCTCGTTATGCTTAGCGATCTTTGCGGTCCTTGGCGTCCTTTGCGCAAAAACTGAGATCCGGTTCTCGGGCATTTCGGGACTATAAGTAGACGAGTTCATAAAATGGAAAACAACAGCAGCAATTATGATGTAATCGTGATGGGCGGCGGTCCTGCCGGAAGCAGCATCGCCAGCATCCTCGCTCGCGAAGGCCGCAGCGTAATCCTGTTCGAGAAAGAAGAGTTTCCCCGCCATCACATCGGCGAGTCGCTGATGACCGACACCTACTGGACGTTCCAGCGCATGGGAATCCTGGAAAAGCTCAAACAGTCCCCGTTCGTTCGCAAGTATAGCGTGCAGTTTGCAAACTCGGCTGGCCGCGAGTCGCGCCCCTTTTATTTTTTCGAGGCCAATCATCACGAGAGCGCCGTAACATGGCAGGTGACTCGCGCCGAGTTCGACAAGTTCTTGCTCGAGCACGCCGGTGAACAAGGAGCCATCATCAATCAGGGAACGCCGGTCAAACGCGTTCTCTTCGACGGCGATCGGGCCGTGGGAGTCGAAGTCGACATAAACGGCTCCGTTCAAACGTTCAACGCAAAAGTGATCGTCGACGCGACCGGCCAGCAGGCGATTCTCTCGAACAAATTTGGCTGGCGCGTTCGCGATCCGAAGCTCAAGAAAGCAGTTCTCTACTCCTACTTCAAAGGCGCGAGCCGCGAGCCGGACCTCAACGGCGGCGCGACTCTTGTGCTGAGGACTGAGCCGGGCAGCGGCGGATGGTTCTGGTATATTCCGCTCGAGAACGACATCACCAGCGTCGGCATAGTTGCCGATCCTGATTACCTGTACAAGGGCCGCGGGAAAGATTTCGCGAAAATACTCGATGAAGAAATCGAGAAGTGCGAGTCGTGCCGGCGCCGCGTTGCGGGCGCCACACGCGTAGACAAGGTCTATTCGATCCTCGACTATTCTTATCGATCGAAGCAAAACGCGGGAGACGGCTTCATCCTGATAGGCGACGCATACGGCTTTCTGGATCCGATCTATTCATCGGGCGTGCTGTTGGCGATGAAGATGGCCGAGCTCGCGGCGGATGCTATTCACGATGCGTTTGCGAATGCAGATTTCTCGGCGGCGCGGCTTGGGCAGTTTCAGCCGAAGCTGGATCGCGGCATCGAGTCGATGCGCAAACTCGTCTACGCGTTCTATGACGAGGGCTTCAGCTTCGCGAAATTTCTGAAGAAGTATCCCGACCAGCGAGTCAACATCATTCATCTTCTGATCGGCGATGTGTTCAGGAGCGGGGTTGATGACGTATACGGACCGCTGTCGGAATTCGCGGAGATCCCGCCGCCTCTATATGAGCAGCTCCCGGCCTCGGACGTCAGTGATAATGGTTCCAGAGAAGCAGAGCGGGATGAGGTGCTGTCCGCGCAGTACCAGTATTACGACGACCGCGCAGCAACACAGAAGTGAAAGTAGTTCAGGGTTCAGAGTTCAAGCTTTAGCTTGCCATCTTTTTCGACGCGTAACATTCAAGAGCAAGCTAAAGCTTGAACTCTGAACTCTGAACCCTGAACCCTGAACTCTGAACCCTGAACCCTGAACCCTGAACCCTGAACTCTGAACCCTGAACCCTGAACTCTGAACTCTGAACTCTGAACTCTGAACCCTGAACCGCCCCCATCCTGAGGCCCAAAACGTAGTTAACATTCCACGCTATCTGCGATATTATGCGGCCGTAACACCGGCCGCAATCGAACAAAGGGTAAGGGGAGCGAAGGTCTTCAGGCCGGAAAATCTTCGACAAAGGAGAACCACCTATGAAAACCCTCTCCCGTTGGATAGCAGTCTCAATGTTGCTGATTGGGCTGGCTGTTGTTGTCCAAGCCCAAAATCCCGCGGTTAAAATGAAAGCAGGGCCGCCGCCGGAATTAATCACGTACAGTCTCCAGAATCTCGGCGCGGGTACCATAGCGGTTAACACCGTCGTGTTGACAGTCTTCGACGCGAAGACTTGCCAAAGACTGTGCGTTTCGAAAAGCGCAGTAAACAAAAAAATTGCCAAGTGCAAAACTCTTGAGGGGCAAATACGTTGCGCGCACCCGCTGCCTCAAGCAGGATACATCTACCATCTGCGAGTTCTGCACAGCGGGGGCCAGACTGAGAACTGGCTTTACGTTCCATAGATCCTGGGAGCGCAGGCATCCGTGCCTGCCGCTTCCATCCTCCCATCAAGGAGATGAGACCCTGCCGGCACTCGACAGGGTCTCATTGACTATTCCTCTCACTCGGGGCACCCTACCGCCTATGCCGAGTCTCGAGCTGCTGATCGCGCAGATCCTCACGATACTCATTGCGGCGCGACTCATAGGCTGGCTCTTTCGAAAGATCAACCAACCACGCGTGATCGGCGAGATGGTAGCCGGCATTCTGCTTGGACCTTCGCTGTTTGGCTGGGTCGCGCCCGATCTCCACGCGACGCTTTTTCCACCTGCAAGCCTCGGTTACTTAAGCTCGCTCAGCTACGTCGGACTGTTGTTGTTTATGTTTCTTGTCGGCCTGGAGCTCGACTTGAAGCGGCTGCGAGAGCTGGGCCGCGCCGCCGTGATCACCAGCCAGGTCAGCATCGTCTTGCCGTTTGCTTTCGGCTCATTGTTCGCCCTCTATCTTTATCCAAGACTATCCGACCCGCATGTGAGCACTCTTGGTTTTGTTCTATTCATGGGCGCAGCGATGAGCGTAACTGCGTTTCCCGTACTCGCGCGAATTCTTGCCGAACACAGGATGCTGCAAACACGCGTAGGGTCGGTGGCAATCACGTGTGCGGCAGTTGACGACGTTACCGCGTGGTGCATCCTGGCGGGCATCATCGTGATAGTTCGATCCTCGAGTTCAGCGTTGCCGTTGTGGCTGATGTTGACCGGCCTCGGAGCATTCGTACTGGTAATGTTGTTCGTCGTCAGGCGATCGCTGATAAGTCTCAAATTGCTTTATGAGAAACGCGGCGGCCTGACAGCGGACACGATCGCGATTATCTTTCTGCTTGTTTTGACGTCGAGTTTGATAACCGAGAGTCTTGGAATTCACGCGTTGTTCGGAGCATTCCTCGCGGGAGTCGTGATGCCGCGTCACCCGAAGTTATCTGAAGAGCTCTCACAAAAGCTCGAGGCGGTAGTGGTTGTGTTATTGCTTCCGCTCTACTTCGCGCTGACGGGTTTGCGTTCGAGCATCTTCCTTATTTCAGGAGCGAGGATGTGGTTCTACGCGGCGGTCATCATAGTTCTGGCAGTTGCGGGCAAGTGGGGCGGCTCGATGATTTCGGCGAGGATCAACGGAATGACCTGGCGTGAATCGGCGGCCGTCGGAGTCCTGATGAACACGCGTGGACTGGTCGAATTAGTTATTCTCAACATCGGGCTTGATCTTGGGATTCTCTCTCCGGCGCTGTTTTCGATAATGGTATTGATGGCGCTGGTAACGACGTTGATGACCACGCCGTTGTTGAATTGGATACTTCGGTCTGACGCTTCCAACTCGCAAATACCACCTCGTGAGACCGTACGAAAAATGCGATGTTCGTAGTTCGGCCTTCAGGCGGAAGTTCGTATTTACGTTTTGTTCTGAACTCCAAGTTACAACTTCCGCCTGAAGGCCGAACTACGAACTGTCGGAGCTCCGCCACGTAAGCGTTGCCCGATGCTCCCTTAAAGAAGCCTCTTAACGCAAAGACGCCAGGACACAAAGAGAGAAAAGAAAAGAAAGAGAACCTTGGCGGCTTTGCGTCCTTGCGGCTTTGCGTTAAGAAAGCTTCCCTCTCGTACACTCGGTCGTACTCGGTAGGTTCCTGAATAGGCTGGGAGAATGGTAGAGTCTCAAGCGGAGGCAGCTTATGAACTTGTCCGATCGAATCACGATTGATCCTGACATATGCCACGGGAAACCGACTATTCGCGGACTGCGTTACCCGATCGAAATGATTCTCGAACTGCTCAGTTCAGGGATGACTCTCGAGGAGATTCTCGTGGACTATGAAGACCTCGAACGTGAGGACATTCTGGCGGCGTTGGCATTCGCCACGCGGCTGAGCCAAGTCAAGCGAATTGAACCTGCGCTCGTATGAAATTTCTGATTGATGCCCATCTTCCGCGTCGTCTGGTCAAGCGGTTCCGTGAAGCTGGGTTCGAGGCCATCCATACCCTTGACCTGCCGCTTGGAAATCGCACGCCGGACACTGAAATCAATGCCCTTTCGATTCGCGAAGAATACGTTGTGGTCACGAAAGATGCCGACTTCGTAAACTCATTCCATCTTCACAGTCAACCATACAAGCTGTTGCTCGTTTCGACTGGCAATATCAAGAATTCAGAACTGGAAGCACTATTCATTGCAAACATGGAACTCATCTCTGAAGCCTTCGATGTGTTCGACTTCATCGAAGTAAACCGCGATAAGGTTATCTTTCATTCCTGACACCACGCTCTCAACCCGAGCCCCGGCGGAGGCAAGCCGAGTTGTACGCTTGCCTTCATCGGGCAGAAGGTTCTTCGACTGACCTCAAGCGAAGACGTATTGAGGCTGGACTTTGAACCTTGTTCATAGGAGTCTTCGCGTTGCAAATCCGGCAGGTTGAAGTATAATCGCGTCGATTTGGGTAGATGGTGTAGCTGGTTTATAGATTACACTTGTAAAAGTCAACGCCAGTTCGCTCCGTGTGATGAGGTGATAAATGCAGTCAAGTGCAGCGCTAGGAGCGCGCCCGGCCCGGACGTGCATCAGTGTATTATTCGGCTTGGGCATGTGGCTGTTTACGGAACTGCTCGGCTGGACCGGTGGTGTCTTGCTACTCTATGCCGTGATTGTTTCCCAGACCAAAGAAAGCTGGGCGCCGATTGAGCGATGGGCGTCCCCGCTATCAGCTTTTCTGACCCTTGTAGGCACTGCGATCCCCGCCGCTGCGATATACTTCCACTCAGACAGTCCGAGGCGACCGTGGATAAGCAGCAAATGGATTGTCTCTCCGATTGTTATGCTCTCTTGCGTCGTTGGGATCGTACTTCTTTGTCAAGGCAGGCTATCACAAGTCTCTGTTACTGCTTTCGGGTTGCTAGCGATCTCGGGAGGTCTAAAGCGGCTGCTGAGATATCCAATCGGGAATGACTAGAACTGTGTATTGCAGCTTTTCTTTTGCCTTCTCAATCGACTAGAATCCACCGCGCAACAACGTCAAAGCTCAGTGTGCCTTTATCAACTTTCGGTTTCGCAGGGTTCTATGTCAAAGATCAAACACATTCTCTTTGTTCTATTCATCGCGGCGTCGATGGCGTCGTCCTCGATCATCGTCGCTGCCGAAGATTGGACGCAATTCCGTGGGCCTAACGGCACCGGCGTTTCATCAACTTCAGGCCTGCCTACGGAGTTCGGACCGGACAAGAACGTCGTGTGGAAGACCGCACTTCCGCCCGGGCATTCGTCGCCGGTGCTGACTCGCAATCGCATCTTCATAACCGCTCACACCGCCGAGAAGCCGAACTACAAGCTGCTCGTCTTCTGCCTTGACCGGCAGACTGGAAAGATACTCTGGCAGCGCGAGGTGCCTCGCAAGCAATCGGGCCGGTTGCAACTCGTCAATGGCCCCGCGTCGCCGAGCCCTGTCACCGATGGCGAGAACGTCTACGTGTTCTTCCAGGAGTTCGGCTTGCTTTCCTACGACGCGAACGGCAAGGAGCGTTGGAAGCTTCCGCTTGGCCCGTTCAACATGTTCTACGGCTTCGGCGCATCGCCGATCCTCGTCGACGACAAAGTAATCCTGCCCATCGACCAGGACAACCCGACGTCCTTCATGATCGCGGTCGACAAGAACAACGGCCGCGTTCGCTGGAAGGTCGACCGGCCCGCGGTCATCTCAGGCTACTCGACGCCTATCGTGTATCAGCCGGAGCGGGGCGCCAGGCAGATCGTCATCCCGGAATCGTTTCAGCTCTCGGCTTACTCGGTGGAAGACGGCAAGCGAGTTTGGTGGGTGCGCGGGCTTGCTTGCGAGATGAAATCAATCGCGAGTCACGATTCCCAATACGTCTACATCAACGGCTGGGGTTTTCCGCAGAACCAGCCAGGCCAGCAGGTGAAGACGATCCCTTTTGAAGAAGGGCTGAAGAAGTACGACTCGAACCACGACGGGCTGGTCGCAAAGTCGGAAGTCACCGGCAAAGAGATGATGGATAAGATGCTCAGCGGCGCGTTCGAGGCCTTTGATGGAAACCGCGATGAGAAACTCGACGCGAAGGAGTGGGAAGTGTTTCGCTTGATGTTGGCCTCGGAGAATGGACTGCTCGCGATCAAGCTCGGCGGCCAGGGTGATCAGACGGCGACCGCGATCAGGTGGCGCTATACCAAACCTGTTCCGCAGGTCCCTTCTACGCTGCTCTACAAAGGCGTGCTGTACATGGTGAACGACGGCGGAGTGCTGATCTCGTTTGATCCGGCTACCGGCAATGTGATCAAGCAAGGGCGGCTTCAGGGAGCGATCGACAAGTACTTCTCGTCGCCGGTGGGCGCCGATGACAAGGTCTTTCTAATTGGCGAGGGCGGAGCGATGTCGGTGCTCAAGGCGACCGGCGATTGGGAAATACTGAAGGTCAATCAGCTTGACGACGAATGCTTCGCGACACCGGCGATCGCCGACGGCCGGATCTACGTAAGGACCCGAAGCGCGTTGTACTGTTTCGGGAACAAGTCTTAGCGAGCTTTGCGGTTCTTTGCGTCTTTGCGCTGAGAATTCCCTACGCAAAGCTCGCAAAGAACCGCAAAGAACGCGAAGAGAGAAAAGGGAAGGACTGTGATGGAAACCACGAAGGAGAAGAACAAATCTATGACGTGGGTGATGTTTGCTTTTGGCGCGGCGCTGGCCTGGGGCTTGTACGGCCCCGTTCTTCACAAGGGTCAGACTGAACTCGGCAATCCGTTTCGAGCGCTTTTGTGCGTCGGAGTGGCGTACTTCCTGATCGGCGTGCTGGTGCCGCTTGTCGCGCTCGGCACCCAGGGCGAGTTGAAGAATTTCAACGGAAGCGGCATTACCATGGCGACGCTCGGCGGCGCGCTTGGGGCGCTTGGCGCGGTCTGCATTATCTACGCGTTCAAGACAGGAGGCGTGCCCAACTACGTTATGCCTCTTGTATTCGGAGGCGCGCCGGTGATCAACACGCTGTACACGATGTGGCAACACCCGCCCAAGACTTCGCCTAATCCGCTGCTCTATCTCGGGTTCCTTCTTGTGGCCATCGGCGCGGGATTGGTGTTGTACTTTAAACCACAAGGCTAAGGTTCGTAGTCCCGCATTCATGCGGAAGTTTGTAGCATCAACTATCAGAGAGCGCCGTACGAACTTCCGCATGAATGCGGGACTACTAACTTCTTTCATTGGAGCTAAGAGATGCGCATCTTGCTCATTGCGATACTCATACTGATCTGCATACCGGTCACCGCCTTCTCAGACGATTGGCCGCAGTGGCGAGGCGCATCCGGCAACGGCGTCTCCACTGAAGGCAATCTGCCGACACGTTGGAGCAAGGATGACATCGCCTGGAAGACTCCGCTCAAAGGACTCGGCGTCTCGTCGCCGATCGTTTGGGGTGATCGAGTATTTGTCACCTCTCAGTTGGGGCAAGGTGAATTGCGGCCGGGGAACCATCCCACTCTCGCTCAAGGCGCTGGTTCGTCTGTCGAGAAACCTCTTGGCAAAGGCGCCTCGGCGTCAACTGAGAAACAAGTTTATTTCCTGATCGAAGCCTTTCGTCGAACTGATGGCCGGCAGATCTGGGAGTACCGAGCGCCCGCGGAGGGCCGCCTTTCTCCGGTGCATCAGAAGCACAACCTCGCAAGCCCAAGCCCGGTCACCGACGGCGAGATGGTCTACGCGTGGTTCGGAAACGGTCAGCTTGTTGCCCTGAACATGGAAGGCAAGCTCGTCTGGCAGCGCCACCTCGGCCGGGAGTACTCGCCCTTTGAGATCGAGTGGGGACACGGCAGCTCGCCCGCGCTATACCGAGACCTGTTGATCCTGGAATGCGATCACATACCTGCCTCATACCTTATCGCGCTGGACAAGAAAACCGGCAAAGAGAAATGGAAAGTGGATCGAGGCAAGGGCGTTCGCTCTTACAGCACGCCGTCGGTTGTTCGAGGACCTCGCGGCGACGAGTTGATAGTGAATGCGAGCGAGCGAATCGATGCTTACGATCCGGCTAGCGGGAAGCTGCTCTGGTACACGGGCGAGCCGAATCGGTTTCCGATTCCGGTGCCCAGCTCCGAGAACGGTGTGTTGTACGCGAGCCGCGGCTATCGAAGCGGCCCGTTCATGGCGATTCGGCTCGGGGGAACGGGTGACATATCGCACACACACGTTCAATGGCTGGTTCCGACCGGCGCGCCTTATGTTTCTTCGCTTGTGTTGTATCAAGGGCTGATCTACATGGCCAACGACGCAGGGGTCGCGAGCTGCTTCGACGCGAAGACCGGCGAGAAAGTCTGGCAGGCGCGAACGGAAGGAGTATTCAGCGCTTCACCGGTCGCAGGCGACGGCAAAGTCTACCTGATGAGTGAAACCGGCGAGACTATTGTGATCAAAGCCGGACGAGAGTTTCAGGTGCTGGCTCGCAACGACATCGATGAGCGCCTTGTCGCGTCTCCGGCTATTTCCGGCGGACAGTTATTCATGCGAACCGACAATTATCTTTTCTGTATTGGCAAGAAGTTTTCAGGCGCTGCGAGGTAGTACGACCATGTCCCGGCAGTTTGTTGGCGGTTGATACCCACCTCTCACGAGGTGGGTATGCAGGACCGCGGCTACTTCTTTCTATACTTCTCAATGTAAGCTTTAGCGAACTCCGTCAAGTGCGGCGCTTCTCGAAGACCAATCTTCTTCGCTTCTTCTTCCGCAGCCTCTACCGTCCATCCATCGCGCAGCACTCGGCGAATCATCCAGAACGCTCCGACTCGAATAGCCGCGGTGCAATGAATGAGCATCGGGCGGTTGGCGGGATCATCGGTGATCTTCAGGAACTCAGTCGCCTGTTCTTCTTTCGGGTCGCGATACACGACCGGAATGTTGAAGTACTTGAGACCGACGTCCTTTGCCTTCGCCTCCTCATCGGCTGCTCGATGTTCGCCGGGCGTCCGAAGATTCAGGATCGACTTAACGCCCTCTGCTTTCAGCTTCTCGAGCGCCTCGAGCTTCGGCTGTCCGCTCGTGCAGAACTGCTCATTCACCAGCGTGAAGTTGTTAATGCCTGGCTGCTCTTTCTGAATCTGAGCGTCGAGTGAAATGGACGTCGCCGCCAGAAGACTCGAAACACACAAAGTTAGAAGCAATCTCTTCATCGTAAATGCTCCGTTCAATGTTTCCCACTTCGCAAGACCAGTACGTTGTCGACCAAACGGTGATTGAACTTGTAGGGGCGGCCCTCTGTGGCCGCCCCTCAGTGAATGCGGAAGACTCGTGCCTTCGACTGAGGGGCGGCCACGGAGGGCCGCCCCTACAGGTTCATCAAAATCAAGTTGAATGACCACCAGCCTTGCTGATCCGATAAAGTTTCGAAGCGGTCCTGAGGATCAAGCTGCCTCGCACGATCGCCGGCGTCGCCATGCACATCTCATCAAGCGAATTCTTGCCGAGGAGTTTGAATTCCTTGCCCGCCTGAATCACAAACGTGTCGCCGTCTTCGCTCAAACAAAAGATCTTTCCGTTGTAAGCCCACGGCGATGACGTGAACGCATTCACTCCGGGATCGATTCGCACTTTGGCGTAAACCTCCGCGCCGGTCTTCGCATCATTGCAGGTGAAGAACCCGCGATCGTAAAGCGTGTAGTAATAGTCACCGTAGACTATGGGCGAAGGATTGTAGGGTCCTCCCTGCGGCTGGTACCAGGCGATAAAGTTGTTGCTAGTCTCGCCCGGCTTCAGCGAGATGTCACCCGAAGCGCCCGGCCGAATCGCATACACCGGCCGATGCTGATCACCGACGTAACCGGACGCGATGTACACGAGACCATGCCGCGAGAACGGAGTCGGTATCGCGATGGAAGACATGCCGCTGAACTCCCAGAGCGGCTTGCCGTTCAAATCGTACGACCTGACTTTCTTTGTTCCGGCGGTGATGATCTCGGTCCGCGCGCCGTTCTCCCACACATACGGCGTCGCCCAGTTGGTGCCTTGCTCTCGGTCGACCTTCCAAATCTCTTCGCCGGTCTTCTTGTTCAACGCAATCATGAACGACTTATCATCATTGTCATTCACGATGTAGACCCGGTCCTTGTACAACACCGGAGACGCGGCGGTGCCCCATCCATATCGAGTCGCGAACGGTCCCCACTTCTTCGACCAGAGCAGCTTGCCGTTCATATCGAAACAGAACAGGCCTACGTTGCCGAAGTAAGCGTAGACGCGCTCGCCGTCGGTCACCGGGGTCTCCGACGCGTAGCTGTTTTTCAAGTGTCGCGAGATCTCGGGCGGCCCCTTCTTCACTTCCTGTTCCCAGCGAATTTTTCCGGTCTTGAAATCGACGCAGTAAACCATCCAGCGATGAATATCAGCCGGTGGTTTCCGCTCGCCGCCAAAGTAGAGACCCTTCTTCGGCTTCTCACCTTCAACCGAGCTGACGACAGAAGTCAGAAAAATGTTATCGCCCCAGACCGCCGGCGAGCTCCAACCGGTCCCCGGAATATCAGTCTTCCAGGCGACGTTCTGCGTAGCGCTCCACGTGTCGGGCAAGGCCGGGTCTTCGGCTACGCCAAGCGAGCCCGGCCCGCGGAACTGCGGCCAGTTGTTCTGAGCAATTGCTGCGGTCGCCATCAGCGAGATGAGATACAGTGCGACGATCGGTCTTTTGTTCATAGATTTATCCGGAACGTTGCCGGCTCCTGTGAAAACGTATTGTTCGTAGTTCGGCCTTCAGGCGGAAGTTGGTAATTTACCATAAGCGGGGTATACAAACTTCCGCCTGAAGGCCGAACTACGAACTATGATCACTTCGCGACGCGCTTGCCGATGCAATACAGATACTGGGCGGTTCTCATGAATATCTGCCCGTCCGAAATAGCCGGCGAGCTGAGCGTGTAATATGTTATCGCCCCAGACCGCCGGCGAGCTCTCCACGTGTCGGGCAAGGGTTCAAGTGGTTCTCGGCTAAGACTTCAAACTTAGGCCCCGCTTTCAACACAGTGGTTAGCCCTTCCTCGTTAGTGACGTAGAGTTTGTCGTCCGCCAACACCGGCGACGAACTGTACGTCGCAGGCTTGATGCGCTGCGGCCCCCAGATTGGTTGACCCGTCTTCGCGTCGAGGCACCACATGATGCCCCGGTCATCGACAACGTAAAAGTATTTGCCGTCGGTAACCGGAGTCGGCACGTCGGGCCCATGGGTGAATGCCCAGAGCTTATGCGACTCGGTCACGTCTCCGCGTCCGCCGGCTCGAATTGCGAGAAGCGGCTTCTCGCGCGTAGGCGCGTACACAACGCCTTCGTACACAACCGGGGAAGCGACGATGCGATAATTCGGATTGTTGTCCGGGTTGAGGCCGTTCGCGCGCCACAACTCCTTGCCGGTAGCCGGATCGTGGCCGGTCACGCAGTCTCCACCGGTGATCACCAGCTCGACGGTAGCGCCCTGGCGCACAATCGCGGGCGTCGTGTAAGAGTCGGGTGATTCGCGAATCGCATTTGTCGGGCGCTCGACTCTCCAAAGAGTCTTGCCGGTCTTCTTGTCGATGCGCAGCAGATAGGATGGATCGTCCGTCCTCATTCCGTGAAGGACCTGAACAAACAGCGCGTCTTCGTAGAGCAGCGGCGAGGACGCATAGCCCCAGTTCAAACCGAATCGCCCGTAGTCTTTTTGAATCTCGCGTGTCCACAGTTCCGTGCCGGCAAAGTCGAATGCTTTGAAGATGCCGGTGCCGGTCATCACCCAGACATTTTTCCCATCGGTGACCGGCGACGGCGATGACATATTCTGCTTGCGCATCTTCGTGTTGCCGCCGCCGAGAAGTTTTTTCCAAAGCGGCTCGCCCTTCGTTCGATCGACGCACCATAGGTACAGGCTGTCTCCTTCGGCGACGTTGAGAAAGATTCGCTCGCCCCAGATGATTGGCGTCGCCCCGGTCCAGCTCGGCATGGTGAGCTTCCAGGTAACGTTTTCTTCAGCGCTCCAGCGAGTGGGCAAATTCTTCTCGCTGCTTGTTCCGTTGAGGAACGGGCCTCGCCATTGCGGCCAGTTGTCGGCGAGCGCGGGGATCGATAACGCCACCGCGAAGGAAAACAAAAGAAATTTTCGGAGCACGAATATGCCTCCAAGTTGAGAACGGAGCCTACATATTATTCTGCGTTGAGTGAAAACGGAAGCAGCACGAGTAAAGGGGGTATGGTGTGTTGCACGCCCACGATCGCATTCGTCCTCTGCGTCCTCTGCGCCCTCTGCGGTTTTTTCTTGCTCAGTGCTGGGAATAAACCGCGGAGGACGCCGAGGACGCCGAGGACTGCTATTCCAGCAACACACACTAATCCGTTCTCTGAGGAGAAGAGTCGGTCATTCGATCGCAGCTTTCAGTCGAAGCTCAGCAGTGCGATCGAGGTCTTGTCTTTTATCAAGATTCCCCGGGCGGTAACAACCGGGTGAGCCCACGTTGGACTCTCGGCCACCTGGTATTTCCTGATGACTTCGAGTTGTTTCGAGTCGCTCTTTGCCACGAACAATTCCGAAGCATCAGTCAGGAGAAATAAGAACTGGCCGGCAGCAACCGTCGCCGCGTTGTCGCCTTCGCGGCCGTTGCTCGTCCACTGAGTCTTTCCCGTGCGCGCGTCGAGGCAGAAGAATTGCCCCTTGCGTTTGTGTGAAAGCCCAAACAAATAGTCGCCGCTCACCACCGGCGAATTCATGTACATCGAGACATCCGGATTCTGCCAGACCTGCTCGGTACCCCAGGTCGTTCCGCGTTTGACTGGTTTGATCGCCAGCGTTCCCTTGTCGAGACCGGAGAGAATAAGAGTTTGCTTATACACCACCGGAGTGACGATGTTCTGCACATATTCAGTCTCGAACGGAATTCGCCAGAGAAGCTCACCGGTAGTTGGCGAAAACCCGGCAATCGACTTCTGCGTTTGCGTGACCAGGTGAGTGGTGCCGCCAATCTCGGCGATTACCGGCGACGCATAGCCGGGACCGTCTTCCTTCCAGGTCCACTTCACTTCGCCCGTCCGGGCATCGAACGCCATGAGCGCGCCCGAATCGTTGCCACCAACGTGCACGATCACGAGACCCGCATGCACGATAGGCGAAGTTGCTGCACCGTAAAGTGGTGAGGTTGCTTTGAACTGTTTTGAAAACTCGTTCCGCCATACGAGCTTCCCGGTCGCGGCGTCGTAACAAGAGAGAATCCCGCTGATGCCAAAGGTGTAAAGCTTGTTGTCGGAGAAGACCGGCGTTGATTTCGGTCCCTTTGCATGTGAGAGCGCGGCGGGATTCATCATGTAAGGAGTTGGGTAAGCGTCGCGCCACAGCATCTTTCCTGTTTCGAGATCGAGGCAAGTCGCAACTTCGCTCTCCTCCTGGCGCGAGAAAATGTAGACTCTGGTTCCGACTACAACGGGCGAGGAGTGGCCGATACCAACCGGCACTTTCCAGACAGTCTTAAGCTTTTCCGGCCATACTTTAGGAGCCGCGAAGGATGAAACGACTCCGTCGCGATTAGGCCCGCGCCACTGGGGCCAATCCTGGGCGAACGAGTTGTGAGCGGCTATCAGCAGTGCCAGGCAGAAGCGCAAGATGCTGTTGTTCGTGTAGGGGCGGCCCTCTGTGGCCGCCCCAGATTTGTGTTTTCTAAAATCCATGATTGTCGGTGCCATCTGGGGCGGCCACGGAGGGCCGCCCCTACAAGTGATGTTTTGGTTTTGGTCCTCGTCCAAATCTATTCCGCGCGAAGCGCCGGCAACAACGGCGAGCGCAACGCGGCTATTGTTGCCGCAAGCGAAGCCAGTAGCCCCGTCACAAATACACTCAACAGCAGCCACAGCGAGAGCGCCGGAAGGTGTCCGCCTCTTGAAGCGAACGCCGGAGCTATCGCAAGCATCGCGCAAGCTACTCCCGTCACCAGGCCACAACAAACGAGAAACGCGTTCTCGGTTATCACCATCAACTCGAAGTGGCCCGAGTTGTAGCCCATCGCTCTGAGCAGCGCAAGCTCGCGCCGGCGCTCGATCACATTTCTGAGCAGCACCGTCGCAAGTCCAAGAGTTCCCAATATCAGTCCAAGCCCTCCAAGCGTCTGGAACGTCGTGAGGTAAGTGTTCTCGACGCGATGAAAACTCGCGAGCCGCTCAGTAGTCGTAACCACATCAAAACCAAAATCGGATAACTGCTCCTCCAAAACACCCTCTGCCACGGAAGAGGCTTCTGGAGCCGCTTCCAGGAGGAAGAAGCCGTAGCCGCCCTGATCCGGAAACAGCCGCAGAAAGTTTGTCTCGCTCATCAACAGCTCCCCCTGGAAGATGCTGCCGTCCAGCGCCCCGACCAATCGCAGCTTCGCCGATTCGCCGTTGCTTTGATTCACAACGATTTCATCTCCGAGCTTGCGATGAAGCACATAGGTCATCGAGTTTGCGTCCGCAAAGACAGGCACCGCGCCGTCGGGCAGTTCTCGATCGAGCAATATCCAGGGGTTCTCCGTTTCCTCTTTGCCTTCTGCGAGTGACTCGCTAAATGAGAAGCGGCCGCTGTGAATGAAGTCATCGCCCGCCCCGAGAATCCTCGGATTGCGCGGCTGATAGAGGTTCAGGCAACTCGTGTCATCGCCGGGCCGAACCCTGAATCGCGTGAAGCTGACGCTTGCGGGGTCGAAGCCCGATTGAGCGATTATGTTCAGCGCCTCTCTGCCTTCAGGCGTGTTCGGATCGTGATAGAGAGGCAGCAGCGATTCGGCCATGAGCGGAAATCCTCCGCTCCCCGATTTCTTATTCAAGGATGAGGCCGGCTTGTCTTGCTTGAAGGCGTCTACCGCGACGATGATGAACGACGCCGATGCGATAAGAGCTATGCAGAGTACGCTTCGGCCGGGGCGATACGTCGCGTTTCTGAAGCCGAGCCTCGAAACGGACCACCATCCGTTGCCGCTTATCGTGTTCCTGACTCTGCGCGTGAGCCAGCCGTATTCATAGAACAATGACGCTGCCAGTAACAGGGTCCCGGCGCCGAAGAACCCGCCGGTCTGCCCGATCCACTTCAGCAGCGCAAAGATCAGCACCGCGACTCCGGATACAGCAAACACAATCGAAAAAAGGTACGGAGACTTGCGCAAGCGAACATGTCTGTTCGTAGTCCGGCCTTCAGGCGGAAGTTTGTAATCGTCGCTCACAGCAACATCAGCGTACAAACTTCCGCCTGAAGGCCGGACTACGAACTTCGAACCCGGTCGTGTGCTTTGCATCGCCGCGTCCAGGCTTCCGGTCAGGAGACTTCTCGGTGACGAGGACGCGAGCCTTCGCAACGTCCAGGCGATGCAGAGCCCCGCGATGACGATGCCGCCCGCTCCACCGAGCAATAACGATAGCGCGGAAACGTGCAGGCGCAAGTTCGTCGTTCCGACCGCGTCTACCCACCACGTGCGGAGTCCATACATCATCAGCTCGCCGTAGCCCACTGCGCCGATCATGCCAAGGATGCTTCCAAATGTTGCCAGCACCAGGCCCTCACGCAGAAAAAGCGAGCGCACTAAAGCGGCGGGAAAGCCGATAGCTCGAAGCGTTCCGATTTCACGCAGTCGTTGCTCGACGCCGAGCTTGAAAAACAAGCTCGCAAGCAGCAGCGCGCTTGCTACCAAAAAGAAGCTGAAGTAGACGAAGTATTCGCCAAAGTCCGTTGCGCCTCGAGAGGCTTCCAAACCTTCAAGCCTGACCGGATTGATCGAGAAACCGTTGGTGACCGGATCGAGCGTCGCACGCAAACTCTGCTTGAAAGATTCAAGATATGTCGCGGGGTCTTTGCCCGCAGACCCGACGAGTCGCAGCGACGTCAGCTTGCCGTAGCGCGACTGCCAGAGTTGCTGCCCCGCCTCGAGCGGAATGAAAGCCTTCGGCGCGGTTCGATACTGATGCCAGTACTGTTCGTCCTGCGGTCGAACGCGCTTGAGGTCGACCGGAAAAGGCGGGTCCCAGTCTGAAATATTCTGAGTCGTAGTGATGCCGGGATAATCCGGAACGTAATCGCGATCGTCAGCTTGATTCATCGGGACAATCCCCGCCAATTGAAATCGCGCGGTGTGCGTCGAAAGCAGTCCCTCGTCTTTCCATAGGTAATATTCGAGCGTCACTACGTCACCGAGCCGGGCTTTGAGATCGCCGGCTGCCCATGAATTCAGGAGAATCGGCGGGAGCGATTGATCGACATCGCCGTGCGCCAGTCCTTTCAAGTCCGAGCGCCTCATTAGCTCGAAGCTCTCGCTGTTGATCGCGGTAACAAGCGAGTAAGGAATGTCACGATCGTCAATGCGGATAGAATTCGCCAGGTAGCTGAGGATCGGCAACACTCGGAGGCCGGCGCGGCTCGCAGCATTCCGTGAAAGGGCGTAAAGCTCATCGGTGATGATCGCGGTATCGCTTTCGAGAGCGATGCCTCGGTTCTGGTCGAGTACTCGAAGCTTGAGACCGAGGTCCTCGAGCGCGAATTTGTCTCGAAGAACCTGCGCAATCAACACGGGTTTGTCGTTTCTGTTGTTGTCGTGCGAACCTTCGCTTAGCAGAATCGTGTTGACCTTGCCGGCTTGCTCGAGATCCTTTTGCAATCGCGCGAGCGAAACAAAGATCGCTCGCACCGGGCCCTGGCTTGGCCGAATCGAGAACTCGCCGAGATCTGACGCCGTGAGTGTCTCTCGCGAAGTCAGACGAATTGTCCGGCCCAGATCGTCTTTCCTTCCATGCAATGAACCGGCAGGAATGGCCGAGGGCTTCTCGATACGCAGAAGAATAGACTGACGGGCGCCGGTGCCCATCTCGCGGGCGAGGTCCGGACTCAACAGCACCTCGCGCTCCGACGGCGCTTTTACTGGTTCGCGCGAGTGAAACTTCCAGAAGCGGTCGTCCACGCCGTAGACTTGAACTCCTGAAGCGCGCCGCCGGCTTTGCTCGTCAGTGACCAACCCGTTAAGCGCGATGAGCGGACAGGCGCCGCTGAAAGCCCGTGCAAATCGCGGATCGGCCTGAAGCTCATCAGACAGCTTTTCTCTGAAGAAGCTTGTTGAAACGACTATGTGATCAGTCCTACCCAACCTTTGAACGAAGAGATCTCGCAAGCTGCCGCGGACCGAGTCGCCCACCAGCAAGGCCCCGGACAGGACCGCGACCGCCGTCGCTACTCCCAGAACAACCGCGAGATTGCTGCGCCAGTAATAGCTGAGATTGCGAGAGAGAAGAGTGGAAGTCAGCATCATGCCTGCTTGATGGTCTGCGCGATCATTTCGTAGCGAATCGGGAACTTCGCCGCCAAATCCGCGCTATGAGTCACGACAATCAGAATGGTCTTCTGCCGCTGATGCAGCTCGATGAGCAATGACGCGACTGACTCGGCGGATGTTCGATCGAGGTTGCCGGTCGGCTCGTCGCACAGCAGCAACAGCGGTTCGTTGATGAGAGCTCGCGCCAACGCCACGCGCTGCTTCTCGCCGCCCGACAGTTCCGCCGGGCGATGATCGAGTCTTTCCGTAAGCCCGACCTGGTCGAGCAACGAGCGCGCGCGTTCGTTGTTTTGATTACCGGCCTCGGCGACGAGAGTTGGAACCAGGACGTTCTCGAGCACCGAACACTGCGGGAGAAGACAATGATCCTGAAACACGAAGCCGATCTTCTGGTTTCTGAACCGGGCGAGCGCCTTCTCATCAAGTTCGAAAGGATTGACGCCGTCCAGGCGAACGCTGCCTGCGGTTGGCGGATCAAGCGCGCCGACTATGTGCAGCAGCGTGCTCTTGCCGCTGCCCGAAGGTCCCGTGACGGCGGCCGCTTCGCCGCGAGAGAGCGTAAGCGAAACTCCCGAGAGCACCGACAGCGGCCCTCGCGGGGTTGGATAGTCTTTGGAGAGGTTTATGACTTCAAGCAAAAGCAGACCTCGAGTTAACGATAGGCCTCAACAAGTTGGGGCTTCAGGCTTTCGTGCCGGAGCACCTTGCAAGCCATCATTAGTTTCTAGTTAGCCAGGGTGCCAACCGTCATGGTTCAGGGTTTGTCAGGTTAGATATCCTTTGACTGCAGTCTCAATAGCCGTCTTGGTCGCTGTGTTAATTACTCCCTGCATGAGATTGGTCCAAAAACCTGCTTTGCCGGCATGTTCTTCTGAGAAACCAGCCATGAATTCTCTAAACGCGCCACCCATTGATTGGAATGGGTTGTCACCGATGTCGAGAATTCCCCTCGTGGTCAGATAGGTCGTGTCCGCACTGAGTTCGACTTTCCCGGTTCTGGCAGTAGCAAATAGGGATCTACGTTGGTCTATCGAAATATGATCTAGCTTGTGGCACCAGTGCTCGTGTAACTCGCGAATGCTAAGGTCAACTGCATTGGTGAGAAACGAGAGGCGCTGAGACCCTGTGGACCCCACAAAGCCTTCTTGGGAGAACAGATTGAATCCTGCAACCTGCAGATGAAAAGGAATCACCCCAAGGAGATCGGCAAAAAATACACATTCGTTCTCTTGTAGCTGATCTCCACTCTGCGCAGAGGCTTGCGAAAAGAAGAATAAAGCTTCCTCGGGTGCGAAGCCCCTCAGCGTTAAGCAATGAAACACGTTGAAGAGTGGGGCCTGGTGTGAAGCTGCGTCGAGTTGGTCGAGTTCGCGAAAGGACGTTGCGCACGCAAGGCAGTGTCCTGCATCGATAATCGATCGGCAGAAGTTGCGTAAAACATGCCCCTCCTCTACATTCTCTTGGTAATGGTAGAGAGCATCATCCAAGTCGTTTAGGAATATCACCACTCGTTTGCCGCGCCGTTTGAGCGATGCGAGCAGATCAACGCAGAGATCAATAGAATCCCTCCTCGCGCTCGCTCGTACGGGATGTTGTAGCTTGAGAGAGCGGATAATGGCGTCCGCGAGTTGACTGGCGCTCCTACAAGCGAAGGTCGCGATATCGATGATAGGCGTCTCGGGAGCAAAGAGGTCGAGGTGTTCTCTGCTATGCGTCAGCAAGGAGGTTTTGCCAATCCGTCGTTCACCAAGGATCAGTACGCTCTGATCGTGGCGCAGCCTTGTAGTTAGATCCGCGATCTCATGCGTTCGCCCAAAGAACGACTCGCCATGAACCACTGAGTACGGCCTAAAGGCTATCGTTTCTCGTCTCATATCGAGATGGCTTCGCTATGAACCCTATCGCGGAGATCGGCATTCAGCGCTTTCTCTGTCACGACGTCGACTCGGCAATCCAGAAGATTCTCCAGATCTAAAATAAGACCCGCCGGAAACCAGGAGCTCGTACTTGGGCCAACATCGACAAGCAAATCAAGATCACTGTCGTGTTTTGCTTCTCCGCGTGCTACCGAACCAAACACTCGAACGTTGACTGCACCATGATCGGCTGCGATGCGTCGTATGTCTTCTCGTTTCTGGTGTACGGTCTCTTTAGTGATCACGCGTCACCTCCGCGCTTCAGTTACTGATCCATTATATGCTAACTGTCTCTTCGGCGCTTCCAGACTTCCGGATCGCGAGCGGAATGATAGACCGCGTAGATGATGATTTCTTCGTTCTCGATGTCATAAAGAATCTGAAACGGAAAGCGGCGCACCAAGGCTCGTCTGTCCATCAACAATGGGGAATGCCCGAGGATTGCGTTCCAGAGAAGCGATGCAGCGATATACAGACCACAAGAAATCGTCGCCCAGTTCCCGGCTTCGCTCGTCGTACCACCGAATTGCCTGGATGAGGTCGAGTTCAGCTTCTGGCGTTAGCCGCGATTTCACTTAGTCCCTCTCTTGAGTTCATTGTCTACTTGCGACCAGGGCCTGGCTCGAGAAGGATCTCGCTTATGCTCGCGTCTGCGGCGGTCCAACTCATCACGCTGGCTAGCCGTCAATTATGGACGCCTCGAACTTTGCTAGCTATTGCTCACTCGATAAAGATGCGTGCGGCTTCGGATGAAGATCGAGCCGCCCGACACCGCCATCGACGCAAGCGTTTCCCCATCGAGCTGATTCTCCGCGAGCGGCTGCAGTTTCTTACCCGGCGCTATCACAACCGTCAGCCCCTCTTCGCTGAGAAAGTAAATGCGTCCATCGGCGTAGATGGGAGACGCCGAGAACTTACCGTTGATCCGAGCGCGCCAAAACTCGGTCCCTGTCTTGGCATCAACGCACGTCGCGATCCCGCCGTCGTTGACCATATACAACTCGTCGCCGACAAGAATCGGAGAAGGCGTCAGCGGCGCTCCGCGTTTGAGAGTCCACGCGATATGCGATTTAGTCACGTCGCCATGGCCGTCCACTCGAACCGCCAGCAGAGAAGGTTGCTGAAATCCTGTGCAGATAAATGCCAGTCCGTTTCCGTATACGGGGCGCGGGACATTTGAAAATCCTTCGCCGTATCGCACCTGCCAGATCTCTTTCCCGGTGCGCGGTTCATAGGCGACGGCCCGATACGCACCCGGGCTTATTACTTGATCGCCGCTCGCAAGCCGAACGACTAGTGGTGTCGTGTAAGCCTGATAACCCTGACGCGACTTCTTCCAGCGAACCTTGCCCGTCATCTTGTCCAGCGCAGCGACAAACTGAACGTCCTGGCCATCACAGCTCACGATCAACAGGTCTTCATAGAGGACCGGAGATCCACCCGTGCCGTGTTGTCCATTGTCGTATTCGAGCCGCGTCTTCCAAACGATTTCACCGGACTGATTGATACACGCGGTTCCGTGAGCGCCGAAGTGCACGTAGACCCGTTCGCCCTCGAGTACCGGCGTCGGAGAGGCCTGGCTGTTCTTTCCGTTCTTAAGCGCGCCTTGCTTCAAACGAAAGACTTCGATGTTCTGTTGAATCGCGCCGGTGTTACGGTCTACGCAGATCGCGCGCAGTGATTTTCCTTCTTCGGTCGCCGTCGTCAGCCAGATTCGATCTCCAAGAATGGCCGGCGAAGACCATCCTCGTCCGGGAATCGCGATCTTCCACTTAACGTTCCTGGTTTCATTCCAGGTCAAAGGGAGTCCGCGTTCAGAGCTGATGCCTTGCCCGGTCGGTCCACGGAATTCAGGCCAGTCTTCGGCGAAGATTGGGAGGGAAAGGAGAAGAAAGAAGGAGAGGACTCTCATTGAACGGGGTTCTTAGATTGCCTCGTTGTTGTCTTCGTCTTTTGCGCCGGATGGTAGTCGCCGCTCGAACCTCAGCAATTGGTTTTCTAATCGCAGTTGCATCTTGTCACGTTCGTGCGTTTCGCGGTCGCTGATTCTTTGGATCTCGTAGACTAACCGCTGCACCACAGCCGTTAGGTCCTTCGCCTCTTGCCGCAGGCCCAGAATCTCCTTATCGTGGCGCTCGACTTTCTGCGTGAGAGCAAACAGTCGCGAAACAACCTCATAGAGTTTTTTCCACATTCAAAGTCGCCCCGATCTGCTCCATCATCACATGCGTTTCGGCCTTCAGGCGTTGAACCTCTGGCCATCTCTGCTCGTGGCCCTCATCAAGTTGTCTAAGCGCACTCAGCAATTGATCGATGGACGATTCGAGATTGGCAGCCTCACCTTCAGATATTTCAAGTGAAATGCTCTTGCTCATAGCTTTACTCCCCGAACCTAAGTCTAGCATAAACGACTTTACGCAACCGCAGTTCGAAACTAATCGCATACGGAACGTGAACATCCATGTACAGTCGAATGCTCAAGGCAAGAGTCCCAAATCGCGCAGGCGTTTCCTCCCAGGTGAATCCCCGGCCTCTGCGCGCAAACGCCTCACTTCGTCGGCGTTCTTCGCGATCTCAGCGTCAAACTCGGATTGATGTGCGTAGTAAAAGGAAAGCGCGGTATGAATCTGCGCCATCGAGAGATGTTCATAATGCTGAAAGAATATTTCCTCGGGGCTCCACCCATGCGCGAGATGATCTAGTGCAACTTCGATGACCTTTGTCTTCGTTCCCGACAGCCATGCGACTCCTTTGTCATCGATCTCGATAGGTGCCGTAACGACGGTTGACATCTCGGTTCCTTCTCCCGCAATGCGGATTTCAACTTTGAATTTAGCACGAGGTCCGTTGATTCTGAAGGTCTAGTGAATATCCGATTGCGGCGGTTCGCTATGACGCGCCGGAAATCCATTCGCGTTTACACTGCCATCTTCTCGAGTCGCGATTGAAAGGCTCTCGGTCGGAAGAGGAACTCGACGATGTTTCCCTCGTGAGGCTGCAGCCAGTCGAGCTGAATCGTCGGCACAGGCCCAAGGTTCAAACGATCGATGTGCGTGGCAGCTATCAACTGCCGCTGGAACTTCTCATCATAAGTGATCGCGCTGGCCACGAGCGTGCCTCCGATTCGGTTCAGCATCTCGTCTTGAGGACACGTGACCACGCTCACAAATGGAAACATGAACTCCGTGTTCGCAAGCGTGCTGTCCGGCGAGTCGCAGTGGATCACCGTCGGTCTCAAGTATCCGCAGCGTTCTTTCTCTACAAGCCTCGAGCCGAACTTCCCGGTCACGTGTTCGGTTCCCGAGTCGTGCAAGCCGGACTCGATGCTCTTCCAGATTGCTTTCGCTGCGCCCGGCACCGTAAACGCCGCGAGAGCCGCCTCGGCGTCTTCGGGCGCCTTCGGTTCAACGGGCCCGATGCGGCCGGCGATAGCCTCCGCTATCTCCTTCGTGTGCCGTGAGGCCCAGATGCCCGAGCAATTGATGCACCCGCGGCCGCTGTTCAGAAAAACGCTGTCGACCATCACGTCGAGATATTTCTCCCACTCGTCCACCACGTCGTCGCCCAGCAGAATCTTGGTGAAGCCCGGCCCGTGCACTTGAACGCGAGTATCGCCTCGATAACGCTCGACCGTAGCCGTGCCGCCAAAGATCATCGTGCGGTTCGATCGGCGCACAACTTCAGCGCCCATCTCGGCGCCGCCCGGATACATTCCAATTGCTTCTTTCGGGACGCCCGCTTCAGTGAACGCGGCGGCCATTCGACAAGGGGTCCAGGGCTCCTGGGGGCCGGGCTTGAGCAGCAGCCCGATCTGCATCGGAATCACCGGCAGCCACAGCGTGTGCACGCCCGGCGAGTTCGACGGAAGCACTAGTCCAAGCACCGGCGCTTGCGCCTGGTAGCTGACCGTCACCCCGCGAGACTCGATACCATAGCCTCGCGTCAGAATGTCCAGATCCAACCCTCGGGTGAGCGAGTCAAGGATCTTGTCCATATTCGACAGCACGAAGTTGTTCTTGCTCATGTTGGCTTTGCACATGTGCTCCGGGAGCCCGGTGCTTGCCGATTGCTGTCTGGCGAAATCGTCCGGTGTTTGCGCGCCGTCGCCCATCGGCAGCGTTGCATGAAGATAGAGGTCCGCCGCTTTCTTCATCATCGCGATCAGCTCGGTGACCGGAATATCGGTGAGAACCTGTCGGGCGCGCTCGGCCAACCGCATGTCTCGACCGAGCAAACCGGTGTTAGCCTGGCTCACGCGCGCAAGCGTTTCACCTGTGATGAAATGGACCACGTCTTCTGTTTCGAGACTCGTGTATGGCTGGCCCCATCTGAGAATTGGAATGTTTAATACGGGCATCGTTTCCTTATTGGTCTCTCGGCGTTCTCCTCTGCGTCCCCTGCGGTTGAACTACTTCTTAACCGCCGAGGACGCAGAGGAGAACGCGGATCAAGGCTCTCAATAGACTCCAACGGTTGTCTGCGCAGCGAGTTTGCGGAACGGACGGACGCCGCTGACGCCGTCCCAGGGATAGTGCTCGCACGGCTTCTCGCGCTCACCTTCGTCTCTTTCCAGGAAGCCGGGAATGAAGGTCTCGCGAGTCAGCGTAGTCAATCTTACGCGGCCGGTCTCTCCGTAATCGACGACCAGATCGCGATCCTCGAACGACACGACTTCGATGACCGCGCGAGGCTGCGGCGCGTAATAAGCGATCTTATAGCCGTCCTCCGGCGTCACCGGCTTCGAGCATGCCAGCCCCATCAAAGTGTTGCCGTAGGTCGGCGTCAGGTACACGCCTTCGCCCAGCAACTCTTCCATCGCGAATCGCGTGTACTGCGGAGTGAATTCAGTGCCGCCCGCGAAGATCCCTGTGATCCCCGACGCCTTGATGGTTGTGCCGCGGTTCTCGAGTTCCTCGGCCAAAGCTTCGAGCAGCTTGGGCGTGGTGAACATGCAGCGGATATCGTGGCCGGCGCCCAACACCGTTATCGCCTGATCGATCACGTGAGCCTTGTACTGGTCGAGCGCCTCGGACTCGCCCCACTTGATCAGCTTGATCACCCACCGCGGGTCGAGGTCTACAGAAAAGCAGATGCCGCCGCGGTATTGGCACAAGTGTTCGACCGCAAGCCTCAGCCTTCGCGGACCCGAAGGACCGAGCATCAGCCAGTTGGCGCCCCGCGGAAAGAATTCTTCCGGCAGCGTATCGCTGAACATTTCATAATCGGTGCGGAAGTCCTCGATCTGGAGCCGGCTCTTGGGCACGCCAGTGGTGCCGCCGGTTTCGAAAGTGAAGATGGGCTTACCGGAAAGTCCCTTTGGCAGCCAGCGGCGCACAGGCCCGCCGCGCAACCATTCATCTTCGAAAGGCGGAAACTTTCTGAGGTCCTCGAATGAATTGATCTCGCGTCTTGGGTCCCAACCGAGCGTCGAAGCGAACTCCAGCCAGAATGGGCATCCAGTCTCGGGATTGAAATGCCACTCGACAATCTCACGCACGTGGGCGTCGAGTCGCGCTTTTGCTTCCTGCGCTCTTGTATATAAGTCTGTCGGGGCGACGCTCATGTAGTTCTGTTTACTCCTGGGGAGGTTTCGTTCATCCGCGCGCAAGCTCGACCGATGATGGAATGTCGACGTTTCTAGCGCAGCCCTCCGCGGAGGTGTATGCTTCGATCGCGCGCTTCGCCATGTTCGACGCCGAGTAATGCGCTCGCACGCCTGCGAATGCTCTTTCACCAAGTTCCGCTGCCAGCGAAGGGCTTTCAATCAGCGTTTGCAGTCCCAACGCAACACTCTCGGCGTTGCAATCAACCAGCAATCCGCCGCCCGTTCGCTCGACGATTTCAGTAAAAGATCCGCGACGAGGCTGAACGACCGGCACACCCGCACCCATCGCTTCGAGAAGCGACATGCCCTTCGGCTCGTCATACGTCGCCGGCACCGCCATCACATCGAGTCCCTTCAGAAATGCGATCTTCGAGTCTCGATCCAGAACTCCTCGATAGTGCGCTTCGCCCTCGAGTCCCCAGTCGCGGATCTTCCGCTCGATATCGGCAAGATACTCGTGATGCTCCGGCGCGAGGTAGCCGGCGATCTCGAGTCTGAGCTTCCGATCGGGCGTCTTTTGTCTCAACACTCGGTACGCGTCGGCGAGAATGTGCAGTCCTTTCTCAGGAGCGATCCTGGCGAGATAACCAACCACGAATTCACTCGACGCCTCGCGAGTGCGCTTCTCATAACCATCGAAATTGATGCCAAGCGGAACGACATGCATCTTGCTTTGCGGAATGCCCAGGTCACGGCACATTCTCTCGGCGTAGAAGTCGCTCACCGCAAGAAATCCGTCTACGAATTTGACATTCGACCGGATCAAATCCAAAGCCTCGCTGCGATAGGGCTCACCCAGCCCGTCTATAAACAGGTCTTCACCCTGCAAAGTGCAAAAAGCCGGAACGTTCAACTCTCGCTTTATCGGCTGCGCCAGCGCGATCAAAAGTGAGTTGGGAAGGTTAACTACATCGGGCCGCGATTCGGACTTGAGCCAGTTGATCAGGTTGTCGAGTTCCTTTCGCTGATAACCGTCTTCACCTTTCAACATCGAGATCGTGAGCTGCGCGAGCGGCCGCGGATCGACCGCGATCGAACGCCGCGCAACCATATTCAAGGCGGCTTCGGAATCCCAAAGCCGATCGAGCAACTTCGGCGTGTGTCTGAACAACGGAATATGCTGTTCGAGGTAGACGCTGATTCCGCCAAAGAATACTCGATGCATGCTGACGTTTTCTTCGTCGGTCAGCGTCGGAGTATAGATCGGGACCAGCAGAACCTCGTGTCCCTGCTTCAGCAGTTCGGTCGCGAGCGCATTGTCACGAAGACAACTGCCGCAGTACATACCCGCCGCGCCTGCTGTTATGGATAAGATCCGCATGATTGCCGATTTGCGATTGCCGATTTGCGATTGCTACCTGCAAGGATGTCGATTTATCCAATCGCCATTCGCTTACCATCAATCGGCAATTGGCAATCGACAATCGGCAATCAATCAGTACACTCCTTCGACTACTGACGTCTGAAATTTTGAGAACGGTCGCACGTTGCGAACGCCGTCCCACGGGTATGGCTCGCACGGGGGCTCACGTTCTGCCTCATCGCGTTCAAGGAACGACGGCATGAAAAACTCGCGCGTGAGAGTCGTCAGCCGCACTCGTCCGGTCTCTCCGTACTCGACTACTCTCTCGGGGTTGTTCGGGTCGACGACTTCAATCATCGCGCGAGGCGACGGAGGATAATAGATGACCGCGTAGTCGTCCTCAGGCACGCGCGGCTTGTGCACCGCAAGGCCCATCAGCGTGTTGCCGTAAGTCGGAGCGAAGTAGACTCCGTCCAGCAACTCCTCGACCGCGTACCGGTGGAACTGCGGTGTCATCTCGGTCCCGCCGCAAAAGACCCCTTTGATACCCACTCGCTTCAACGAGACCTTGTCGCACAGCGCCTCGAGCAGTTTAGGCGTCGTAAACAAGCAATGAATATTACCGTGTGCTTTGAGCAGCGTTAGTCCCTGATCGATGACATGCTGCTTGTACTTCTCGGCCATCTCGCTCTGGCCTTTCTTGATCAGCTTGATCACCCAGCGCGGATCTAGATCCACCAGGAAGCAGATGCCGCCGCGGAACTGCGCAAGGTGTTCCACGGCCAGTCTGAGCCTCCGCGGCCCGGTGGGACCAAGCATCAACCAATCCGAACCTTTTGGAAAAAACTCATCCGGAAGCGTCGCGCTGAAAGCCTCATAGTCGATTCGAAAATCATTTATGCTTGTGCGAGACTTCGGCACGCCGGTGCTGCCTCCCGTCTCGAAGACGTAGATCGGGCTGTCGGCATAAGCCTTCGGCACCCATCTGCGGACCGGTCCGCCGCGCAGCCACTCATCCTGAAAAAAGCCGAACCGCGCGAGATCGTTGTATCCGCGAATCTCGCGTAGCGGGTCCCAATCGAGCTTCGCGGCGTACTCGATCCAGAACGGGCAGCCGGTCTCGGCGCCGAAGTGCCACTGGATGAGCTCCCGCACCCACGAATCCAACTTCTCGCGAGCGTCGTTCATTCTCGCTTGAATGTCACTTCCTGCCGTCGAAGTCATCGATCTTCTCTCGTGCAATCTCGTCTTTTTTCTAGTCTAGCGGGATAGAAGTTTCGCATTCATTGCTGAAGATAGAGGGTTCATGCTTCCGCGTCAAACGCGAGAGAAACATCTCGCCGGCGCGAGGCGGCAAACTCGAGGTTGACGGGGTTGAGCGTGAAGGAGGTGTGTCAGAAGGCTGAGCGTGGCTGCGGCGATGCGAAATTAGCCGAGCGGCTGAAACATCGCTTCGATCCGCGAAACGTGTCTTCTAACAAAGAAGAACCGTGACGGTTGGCTGTTCTTTCTCAATAGCTGTGTGTGACCGTTCCTACGTTCCAAAGAGAAAGCCACGCGTTGCGCGGCCTGATTTCTTGATTCTATGGAGCCAGCGAAGGGACTCGAACCCTTGACCTCGCTTGACTCAGGACTGATGGACCCACGGATAGCAACCGTCGCAAGTAAACATTTGTTGGTCGCCTGTGACAGTGGGAACATCTCGGACAACTTGACGACCCCGAAAACCTGAAAGCCTCGATAGACGCTTTCCGCTGGTCGGCCGTCAACTCTCTCGAAGCAGGAGCCGAATCGGGAGAGTTGTTTTCCGCTCCGACATTCTCAGCGTGAATTGTTCAACCTGATCGCTTGCGGGCTACCATAGTTGTAAACTTCTTGACGGTTCCGCGACCCGCTTCGAATGTGTCGTCTCTCGACTCGACGATCTCCCATTCTGCAAAGCTGTCCTGTAGCTCGCGATGGCCAAACAAATAATATTGTCCGGGTTCAAACATATCCAGGTAGGTCGTGCCCTCTACCAACACGTTGACGATCGCGTAGCCGCCCGGCCTGACCTGCCCCTGAATGTTCCGCAGCAGGCGCAGCGAACAATCGCGCCGGAGAAACATCAGCAACCCAATCGAAACGATGACATCAAAATCCCTCGTAATCCTGTGAGTGTCCAGATCCGCCAGGCTCGCCTCAATCGGCAAACCTTCCGCGGCGGCCAC
>DATNBZ010000120.1:0-28034 GCA_035607285.1 Blastocatellia bacterium
GCAGCGACCCACAGGCTAAACAGAATCTGCTGGACGCGTTGAATCAGGGCAAGAAACTGGTGAACTACACGGGCCACGGCTCGGTGGACATCTGGGAAGCCAACCTGCTGACGGACGGGGACGCGGCGACGCTGGTGAACGCCCAGCAGCTTTCGGTGGTGGTGGCGATGACGTGCCTCAACGGCTACTTCATCGACGAGCGGATCGAGAGCCTGGCGCACGCGCTATTGAACGCGCCGAACGGCGGAGCGGTGGCCATGTGGTCGTCGTCTGGATTGACCCTGCCCGACGCGCAGGCGGCTGCGGACTTTGAGTTGTTCAGGCAGTTGTTCGCCGGAGCTTCGATTCGTCTTGGTGATGCGACGATCAGGGCGAAGACGGCCATAAGCGATGTTGATGTTCGGCGAACGTGGATACTGATCGGAGATCCTACGACGAGGTTCAGGCAGTAGCGCTCGATCGCAAATCCAATTGTTTGTAACATGCAAGGGGCTGGGGCTAAAGCGAGAGAGCTTTCTCCAGCCCTTGTTTTATTGTCAACAATGACAGAGTGCACCTCTGCGCCCTCTGCGGTTTCTAATCAGTCCCGGGAATAAACCGCAGAGGGCGCCGAGGACGCGGAGGCAAGATTATTGACTGGTGTTCCGCCGCTCGGCTATAAGTCGGATACGAGATTCGCAACAGGAGGAACCGGCTGAGTGTCATCACCAGTACTACCGTCGCTCAAGATCAAATCCACCTGAATGGACAAGATTGATCGCCTGGGTTGGGCGGCCGGAATGTCATTTGTTTCATACGGGGTGCGCGTCGGAATTCGGGTCAACAGAGCCGCGGTCCTCGAGCAACTTGTAGATCGCTTTCCGCCCGGATGGAAGCCCTCACGCGCGCCTGTGGTTGAGCGTCTCTACTCGCTGATCATCGGCGGCGCGGGGCCGCGTCCGAACGTTCGAAGATTCAACATACTCTATGGCAACGTCGAGAAGCTCCTTCGCACTTTGGACCTGGACGAGTTTCTGGATGTGTTCGAGTCGGATGTGAAGCTTCACGTCGCGGCGGGTGCGCGGCGCAGAGTCTTCGTTCACGCGGGAGCGGTTGGATGGAAGGGAAAGGCGATCCTCATACCTGGGCGCAGCTTCAGCGGAAAGACAACCCTGGTGGCCGAGCTGGTGCGAGCGGGCGCGACATACTACTCGGACGAATATGCGGTACTGGACGGGGAAGGGCTGGTGCATCCTTATGCGAGGCCGCTTTCGGTAAGGGAGAATGGTAAACACATTAAGCAGACGCCGGCAACGTTTGGAGGCCAGTCGGGCAGGAAGCCTCTGCCGGTCGGGCTTATCATCGCCAGCCGCTACAAGGAAGGAGCACGGTGGCGTCCAAAGGCGCTTTCGGCGGCGGAAGGCGCGCTTGAATTGATACTGAACACGGTGTCGATTCAACGACAGCCCGAGAAAGTTATCGAGACCCTGCGGCGCGCGATTCCGGATGCTACGATCTTGAAAGGTGTGCGTGGTGAGGCCAAACAAGTTGTTGATTTTATTCTGGCTAAGTATGGCTAACTCTTTGGTGAGACTGAATAAACCATTGACAAAAGCGATGTCGAAGTTATACAACTCGAAAGTCCTCAAATCCTCTTCATGGCTCTCGCGAACGTGATCAGGAGCACACAGATGAATGAAACACAAAACGAGCTTACGCCGCGTGCGCGGCGAGATGGGCTTGTAGTGCGAGAACTATCCGGGGAATTGCTGGTCTACGATCGCGACCGGAACAAGGCTCATTGTTTGAATGAGACCGCCGCGTTGATATGGAATCACTGCGACGGGCAGACGACCGTGCGAGGCATGGTCGAGTTGTTGCGGAATCACTCGGGGGCGCCGGTTGACGAGCAGGTTATCTGGTACGCGTTGGATCAGTTTGCGAAGGATCATTTGCTCGAGGAACGAGTAAAGCGCCCGGTTGAAATCCGTCGGCTGTCACGACGTCAACTTGTTCAGAGAATCGGTCTGGCCGTTTCTATACCGCTCGTTGTTTCGATTGTCGCGCCGAGCGTGTTTGCGTCAGCCAGTTGCACACAGAGCTGCATAACCCCAGCCGACTGCACCGTCCCGGGCTGCCAAGGCCACTGCACCAATAATGTGTGCGCGCCGTAACTCGTACCGTAGCGTCAACAATCACAAGTGGCCAATGGCCGCGTCCAAATCAAAAGGCAAACTGGTCGCTGATCTTCTCTACCAATCCTGGCGTTCGCACGCTCCGCCGCCTCGAATAAATGAAGACGAACTCGGAACCATAACTCCTCTATTGTTAGGGTCCGGGGCAGGTGCTCTCGCCTGGGCAAACATCCGAGATTCAAAGCTCGGCGAATCGTCCTCAGCGGTCGAGCTTCATCAAGCATATCGACTTCATGCTCTTCACACCGCCGCATTCGAAGACGACATAAAGAAACTCATAACTCTTCTCCGCTCGGTCAACGTCGATCCCATCTTGATCAAAGGGTGGGCAATCGCTCGGCTCTACCCGGACACCGCGCTCCGCCCATACGGCGATGTCGATCTCTGTGTGCGTCCATCGGAGTATGCCGCGGCAAAGAAGGCTTGTGAGAGTCCGGAGGGTCAGAAATACGTTGTCGATCTGCACGACCGGTTCGGCAGATTCGACGATCTGACCGTTGACGAATTGTATGACCGATCTCAAATAGCAAAGCTCGGAGATGTCGAGGTGCGGGTGCCGTGCGCGGAGCACCATCTTCGCATCATGTCTTCGCACATGCTGAGACACGGAGCATGGCGCCCACTGTGGTTGTGCGACATTGCTGTAGCGATCGAGGCGCGGCCGGCAGACTTTGATTGGGACCTTTGTTTGGGCCGCTCACGTCAGACACGGGATTGGGTCGCCTGCTGCGTAGGCCTGGCGCACCAGTTACTCGGTGCAGAAGTTGACGACACGCCTGTAGCTCGCAAAGCGAAGACTCTGCCAGGCTGGCTGATTTCAAATGTGATGAAGCAGTGGGAGACGCCTTATGCCACAAGCCAACCGCCGGTGAGCCATCGCGCTGCAATGGGTTCTTACTTGCGGGGTTCTTACTTGCGCCATCCACGCGGGCTGTTCGCCGATCTTCGACGACGATGGCCAAACGCGATCGAGGCAACCGTGTACACCGGCGGGCCATTCAATGCGCTGCCGCGATGGCCGTTTCAAATCGGCGAGTGTGTCGCACGTACCGCGAAGTTCATCGCTCGACTACCGCGCGCTTTGCGAGACCGGATTTGATTAGGGCGACTTGGAAACCCGTAGCTGAATATCAGGAGGCGCCTTGCAGCCGGTGTGTTGTCTTGCGATCATGCAGCCAATTCAATTCGCGATTAAGGAGAAGAGCATGAAACGATTTATTCGAGTCGCACTGCCGGCTCTCTTGCTGGTGGTTTTGCTGGTGGTTTTGCTTGCGCCGGCGCCTTCGATGGCCGATAGCCGTTTGCATCACATGGCGCTCAAACTGTGTAAGCAGAAATACAAGGATGCGGTTCGTGGGGCGAAGTACCTGAGAGGCCGTCAGAGAAAAGAGAGAATCGAGCAGGCTAAACAGGACAGGAAAGAGTGCGAGAGGCACGCCGCCATTTAGGATACTCAGCGCAGGTTAGAATACTCAGCGCACGTTAGAATACTCAGCGCAAAGCCGCAAAGGACCGCAAAGCACGCAAAGATGGCCTGCGGTGAGCTGAATTATCAACCTCACAAGATCAACGGCGCTCACCGCAGCTAGCCTGCAAGGATGTCTCGATACACGGCCGAGTCGACGTTGCCGCCGCTGATCACACAACAAACGCGGCGGCCGCGAAACAATTCCGGGTCGGCGGTCAGCGCTCCAATCGAGAGCGCTCCCGTTGGCTCCGATTTCAAGTTCGCCAGCGAGAACAGAAGCCGCAACCCTTCCTTGATGTGCTCTTCCGGGACTTCAACTATCTTCAACAATCCGTCTTTGAGCACGGCCCAGTTGTGCCGGCCTACGCTGACGGTGCGAGCCCCATCGGCAATCGTTTGGGGCTCAGTCTCGTTTACTATTATGTGACCCGCTCTGAGCGACCGAGCGGCATCGTTAGCCATCAGCGGCTCAGCAGCAACGACTCTCGTGCTGGAACCCGCCGAGCGCAGTCCGGTGATGATTCCCGACGTCAGCCCTCCGCCGCCGATTGGCGCAACTATGTAATCAAACTCGCGATCGAGCGCGGCGAGCTCAACGCCCAGGCTCGCGTTGCCTTCGATCACCAGCGGATCATCATAAGCGCTGGCGATGTAAGCATCGGGGTTCTCGCTTCCAAGCTCCGCGACGCGCTCGGCTCGCCCGATGAGGCGGACGTCGATCAAGTCGACCGCGCCGCCGTATTCTCGAACCGCGTCGATCTTGACCTGCGCCGAAGTCGAAGGCATCACGATGACGCAGGACTTGCCCAGCAGCGAACACGCGTAGGCCATCGCCTGTCCGAAGTTGCCCGACGACGCGGTGACGATCTTGCGTTCCGCTACCTTCGAAGCAAGGTTGTACGCAGCGCGAAACTTGAAGCTGCCGGTGTGCTGAAAGGTTTCGGTTGCGATGGTCAGCTCAACGCCGAGGCGCGTGGCCAAACGCGGCGCTTCGACGATCGTGGTCTTGCGAGTCATCTTTTCGAGGGGCGGTGAATCCATCCGCATCAATATATCAACCATGAGAGTTCGCGGCAAAAAGGTGTGGTCACTCCTTCGCGTGCTTTGCGGAGCTTCTTAAGCAACGCAGAATCCGAACACTACCAAACGCACCAACGATCTACGGTGCGTTCGTTCCGGATTCATTCACATGCAATAATCCTGAATATGTTCGCTGAAGTCGCAGTTCCCGTGTATGTCAGGCAGACCTTTACATATCGCTTGCCGGGGGATATGTCGCAGCGCGCCCTGCCCGGTTGCCGCGTGCTGGTCCCGTTCGGTAAGAAGTATCTCACCGGGTTCGTCGTAGATCTGCACGAGAGCTTGCCTGGCGAAGTTGACGCCGCGAGCTTAAAAGACGTCGAAGAACTGATCGATGAGACCCCGATCATCACTCGCGAAATACTCGAGCTGACTCACTGGGTCGCCGATTATTATTTCGCGCCGTGGGGCGAATCCCTGCGAGCGGCGCTTCCGGCGGGCGCCACCTCTATCAGCGAACAGGTGCTGAGTCTGACCAGGGCCGGGCGCGAGGCGCTCGACCGCGAAAGAGACGAACGTCTCTCAACTTCGACCCAACAGGCGCTCGAGCTTCTAGCGGGCGAAGCGCAGGTTCCCGCGCGACAGCTCGAGCGCGAATTGCCGAAGCCGCGTGCAGCCGCGCTCATTCGCAAGCTCGAACGTGAAGGGCTGATCACCGTCTCGCAACGCATTGCCGAGACGCGAATGAAGCCAAAGCTACAGAACGTTGTCAGGCTGAATAGAGAGTGGCCAGTGGTCAGTGGTCAGTGGTCAGTTGAACCTGGACAGCGATCCGAAGAGAAACCTGAGACCGGCAAAAGGAAGAAACCGAGAGGCGAGAATAAGCTGAACGAGAAACAACTCGGAGTAGTCGAGGTTCTGCAGGCGGCCAATGACGGCGTTCCCCTCAGCGAGCTTCTTGACTCGGCCGGCGTTTCGTCTTCGGTGGTTCGCACTCTGGAAAAGCGCGGAGTGGTCGAGGTCTTCGCGCGAGAGGTGCGACGCGATCCGCTCGCTCACCTTGACCATCAAGAGTGTGACTCGATAACACTCAACCTCGAACAGCAGGAGGCGCTCGAGCAGATAATCACAAAGATCGACGAGCACCAGTACGCGGCTTTTCTGCTTCACGGGGTGACCGGCAGCGGCAAGACTGAAATCTACGTTCGCGCTATGCGCGATGTCGTTCGGCGGGGAATGACCGCGCTGATGCTGGTGCCGGAGATCTCGCTCACTCCGGTTTTCTCCCGGCGGCTAAAATCTCAATTTGGCCACGCGGTCGCGATCCTGCACTCGAGCTTATCGGAAGGGGAACGTAGCGATGAGTGGCGACGCATCAGAGACGGTGAAGCGCGAGTGGTGATCGGCACGCGATCCGCCGTGTTTGCGCCGCTCGAGAAACTCGGTCTGGTGATTGTCGATGAAGAGCACGACGGCTCTTACAAGCAGGACGAAACGCCGCGTTATCACGGGCGCGACACCGCAATCGTCCGGGCCCTGCGAGCGCAGGCTGTCGTCGTGCTGGGTTCGGCGACCCCTTCGATCGAGTCGTACCACAACGCCCACGCCGGCAAGTATACGTATCTTCGGCTACAAACCCGTTACGGCAATCGCGCGCTTGCCCAAGTGCAAACCGTCGACATGCGCGAGGTCTTCAAACGCCACGGCAAGGCGCAGGATTTATCCGACGAGCTGAAGTCCGCGATCGCAGAGACGTTCGCGCGCGGCGAGCAGACGATGATCCTTTTGAACCGCCGCGGCTTCTCTTCGTTTTTGCTGTGCCGATCGTGCGGGCTTGCGATTCATTGCCCCAACTGCGACGTGACGCTGACTTATCATCGCTATAACTCGAGCCTCCAGTGTCACTATTGCGACTACATCAGGCCGGTGCCGCGAGTGTGCGACGCGTGTGAGGGTGAATACATTCATTACGTCGGGCTTGGGACCGAACAACTCGAGGCGATGCTCAAGGAGATGTTCCCCGAGATGAACATCGCGCGGCTCGATCGAGACACGACCCGGAGGCGCGGGAGCTTCGAGCAAATAATAATGGAGTTCGCGGGCGGCGGGATCGACCTGCTTGTGGGCACGCAGATGATCGCCAAGGGCCACGACTTCCACAACGTGACTCTCGTCGGCGTGGTGTCGGTTGATGTCGGGCTCGCGTTGCCGGATTTTCGCGCAGCCGAGCGCACCTTTCAATTACTGACGCAGGTCGCAGGAAGGGCAGGTAGAGGCGACCGGCCCGGCCGGGTCATCATTCAGACCTATCATCCCGAGCACTATTCGCTGACCTGCGCGCGTGAGCAAGACTACGAAGAGTTTTATCGCCGCGAAATAGTTTTTCGGCGGACGATGCACTATCCGCCGTTCACCGCTTTGATCAACGTGCTGATCCACGATAAGGATTACGATCGGGCAAACGGCGCTGCTTCTGCGTTTGCCAGGGAATTGCGCGAGGCGGGCAAGGAATCGAATATGCGGGTGCTTGGTCCGGCCCCGGCGGCAATCTCGCGAATCAGAGGCGAGTACCGGTTCCAGGTATTGATCAAGGCTCGCAGCCGCACTCGCGCGCGTGAGGCGTTGGACGTCGCCATGGATCGAGTGTCGGTGGACGGGCACAGTATTCGATCAATTTCGATTGAGGTTGATCCAATCAATTTGATGTGAGTGCTTAATGTTCGTAGTCCGGCCTTCAGGCGGAAGTTTATAATCAGTCGAAGTTCCGGATACAAACTTCCGCCTGAAGGCCGGACTACGAACGTTTCACCGTCTGTTCGGCGAGACGCTAATCCAAGCTCTTCAACAACTGATTGGCGATGACGAGTTTCTGAATCTCCGATGTGCCTTCGTAGATTCTCAACGCGCGGACTTCCCTATACAGGCGTTCGACGACTGAGCCTCGCACTACGCCGGCGCCTCCGTGAATCTGCACCGCGGCGTCGATGATGCGACCCGCCGCTTCGGTGGCGAAGAGCTTGGCCATCGCCGATTCCTTTGTTACGCGGCCCGCATCCGTGTCCCTCATCCAGGCCGCGCGATACACCAGCAAGCGAGCCGCATCAAGCTCAGTAGCCATTTCAGCAAGCTTCATCTGCGTAGCCTGAAACTCCGATATCGGCCGGCCAAACTGCACGCGGCGTTTTGCATAGGCCAGCGCTTCATCAAGCGCACGCCACGCGAGTCCAACCGCCGCCGCGCCGACTGTCGATCTAAACGTATCGAGCGTGGTCATCGCAATCTTGAAGCCCTGACCTTCCTCGCCGAGCAGATTCGCAGCAGGCACGCGGCATTGATTGAATCTCAAACGGCCGATCGGATGCGGTGCGATCAGCTCGATTTTCTCCTCGAACAAAAAGCCCGGCGCGTCCTTTTCGACGACAAACGCCGAGATGCCTTTGCTGCCTTTGTCGGGATCCGTCTTCGCAAACACCGTGTAGAAATCAGCAAGCCCCGCGTTCGAGATAAACGTCTTCACGCCATCGAGGACATAAGTTTCTCCCTCGAGTCGCGCGGTGGTTTGAATCGCCGACACATCCGAGCCGGCTTCGGGTTCGGTGATGGCGAAGGCTGCAATAGCTTCACCCGTTTTCACTCTCGACAGAACCGTTCGCTTGAGCTCACTGGATCCGGCAAGCGTCACCGGAAAACTGCCAAGGCCTTGCATGGCGAACATCAGGTCTGCCAGCGAGGATTCGTAGGAGAGATGCTCGCGCACGACGCACAGCGCTCGGACGTCGAGAGTGTTTCCGCCGGCTTCGAAGTTTTCAGGAACCGTGTAAGCAAGCAGACCTTCGCGAGCGAGCGCCTCAACCAGGTTGCGCGCTTCGTCGTCTTCAGAGGCCGTCGCTGCGGCGCCGCGGACCCGTTCACGCGCAAAGCGAGCGGCCTGTTCCGCGAGCCGGCGATGATGGTCTTCCAGCAAAGGAGTATTCAGCATGTTTCCTCAACGTTGACTTCCGTATGCGACCTTTAGTGCGTCCTTCCTTACAATTTCCACGTAAGGTAGCGCGCCGTAGCCGCCCGCGCGCTGATGAGAAACCACGGCCGGTCCCTTTTGCATTAGCCCAGGCGTTTACGCCTGGGTCACGGCGGTTGATCTCATTTTCGAGCCCGATTTATCGGGCTTTCTCCACGGATCGACGATCGCTAAAGCGCTTTGAAAGCCCCGTTAACGGGGCTCGAAAGCGTTGGTCGGCGATCCCAGGCGTAAACGCCTGGGCTACGGAAAACTGGCGATCCCAGGCGTAAACGCCTGGGCTACGGAAAACAGTTGGTCGGCGATCTCAGGCGTAAACGCCTGGGCTACGGAAAACAATTGGCCGGCGATCCCAGGCGTAAACGCCTGGGCTACGGAAAACAATTGGCCGGCGATCCCAGGCGTAAACGCCTGGGCTACGGAAAACTGGCGATCCCAGGCGTAAACGCCTGGGCTACGGAAAACAATTGGCCGGCGATCCCAGGCGTAAACGCCTGGGCTACGGAAAACAGTTGGCCGGCGATCCCAGGCGTAAACGCCTGGGCTACGGAAAACAGTCCTCAGATCGTGCGCCATCGGTTTCACTAGCGAGCAAGCTCGCAACTCGCTCCGCGCACGAGCGGCCGCGATCGCGCGCCAACAACTCAATCCGCGTTCGCCGCGAGAGAAAGTCTTCCACCGTCGCCGCCATCTCGTAACGCGCCGCATACACGGCCTCGGCCTCAATGTGAGGAAGACCGACTATCAATCTCGATTTCAAATGCTCGGCCTCGCGCGTGAGTTCGAGAACCACACGATAGTTGCCGCCATAGCCACCGATCAAGTGCTCGACCGTCGTAATCGGAATGTCGAATTCACGGGCCGCCGCCGCAGCCTCATCCTCTGCGCCGGCAACGGAACCTCCGGCGAGCCGAACGTTCTCGGTCGAGCTGTGATGCGCGTTTGGGCGAGCAACTCCGTCGAGGCTCTCGAGTCTGCGCCCCGCGAGATCGACGACTCTCTCAGCCATCCCGCGCCACGTTGTCAGCTTGCCGCCTGTGATCGTGAGCAGCCCCTGCTCGTTCTCGAATATCTCTTCTTTACGTGAAACATCCTTCGTCGATTCACCAGCCGCGGCAATCAGCGGTCTGAGCCCGGCAAAGGTGCTGATCACGTCTTCACTTGAAAGCTTCGCCGCGGGAAAAGCTCGCGCGGCCGATTCTACAACACGACCGACCTCCAACGGTTCGGCGCGGGGCTCATCCAGATCGCCCGAGTAATCTGCGTCCGTCGTTCCGACCACCGTGCGGCCTTGCCAGGGGATGACAAACAGAAACCGGTTCTCACCCAGCGAAGGAATCAGGACCGCCGTCTGATTCTGAAACTTCTCGCTCGGCAAGACCACGTGGATGCCTTTTGAGGGCCGGAGCTTGCGGGAGGCATTTGTATCGGAAAGACGCGACACTTCATCAGACCACACGCCGGCGGCGTTCACGACGACTCGCGCGCGCAGTTCGAAAGACCGGCCGGTCGGCTCGTCTTCGATCTGGACAATCGTTCCTCGATCGTCTTTGCGAAGAGCTCGCACGGCGGCATAGTTCGCGGCCAATGCTCCGTGAGATGCGGCGGCTTTTATGACTTCGATCACCAAACGCGAATCATCGGTCAGGCAGTCGCAGTAAATGAAGGCGCCGCGCAACCCCGCGCGATCGAGCGCGGGCGCGAGATGAACCGCTTCGTCCGGTGACAGCCAGCGATGGCCTTCGATGTTTTGGCTCCCGGCAAGAAAATCGTAGAGCCACAGTCCAATCGACAGCTTTAGTTTGTTTGAGCCGAGCGGCGAGCGTTCTTTCGAAGAATATACCGGCACCAGGAACCTGAGAGGCTTGCTCAAGTGAGGAGCCATCCTCGAAAGCACCGCGCGTTCGTGAAGCGACTCGCGCACAAGACCGAAGTGAAAGCTCTCGAGGTACCGCAAGCCGCCATGAATCAGCTTGGATGATCGCGAGCTGGTGCCGCTTGCAAAGTCGCGCTTTTCGACTAGCGCAACGGAGAGTCCTCTCGTTGCTGCGTCCAGCGCTACGCCGGCTCCGGTTATTCCCCCGCCGATCACCGCAATGTCGAACGTCTCGCTCTGCATCCGCGCGAGATGCGCCGCTCGCGTGGTTAACGACAACTCGTCGATGCTCCGGGGAGTCCCGCCGTCAGCCATTTTCACCCTCAATATGTGCCACGCCCCCTTCCACAATCGCAGCGGCCGAAGAAGCAGTCGAAAGGATTCAAAGTGCACGCCAAACCCCACCAACGCAGTTGGTGGTTCGTTCATATTCAGCCTACCACGGGACACTAGCGGTAACAGCAGTGTTTCCGGTGGAATCCCACCAACGCAGTTGGTGGATTGTTCATATCCAACCTACGGGGATCGCTGCCCTCCCCATTACTTTACGGAGAACCTCGGTGCGCTCTTATGTAGCCTGAGTATGAAGAATCCACCAACTGCGTTGGTGGATTTCGGGACCGGTGTTCGTTAGCCGTTCTGTAGGCTGCGTATGAACGATCCACCAACTGGCGTTGGTGGGATTACCGCACGGCCGGTAGGCCCGAGTAGTTTCCCCCGCATATGCTTTGCAAATGTGCGATGGTTGAAATACGCACGACCAGACTGTAGGATGCTGCGCGTTATGGGCGGGCTTCTTGAAGGAATTCGAGTCATCGACTTTGGGCGTTTCATCGCCGGACCGTACTGCGCGATGATGCTTGCGGACTTTGGCGCCGACGTCATCCGAGTCGAGCGCCGCTCGGGTGGCGAAGATCGCAAAGTCGGTCCGGTGACTGAAAGCGGCGAAGGCGGTCTCTTCCTCAACTGCAATCGCAACAAGCGCGGCATCACCCTCGAGCCGGGCCATCCGCTGGCAAAGGAAGTAACCCGCAGGCTTGTCAGCAACGCCGACATCGTCATCGTCAATCTTCCAATCGGAGTGATGAAAAAACTCGGGCTGGATTACGATTCATTGCGAGCAATAAAAGATGACATAATTCTGGTGATGGCTTCGGCGTTCGGTCCCGATGGTCCTTATGCGGAACGGGTCGGCTTTGATGGAGTCGCTCAGGCGATGAGCGGGGCGATGAGTCTGACCGGATTCCCCGGGCCGCCGCTCCGGTCGATCGTTTCCTGGGCCGATTACGGGACGGCGCTTCACGGAGCATTTGGCGCGATGGCCGCGCTATATCATCGCCAGAGCACCGGCCGCGGCCAGCTTGTCGACGTTTCGCTTCTTGCGACCGGAGTAACTTTCATGACGCCGCTCCTGGCCGAGCGCAAGACGATGGGAATCCAACGCAAGCAACTTGGTAACACCGGCTACTATGCAGCGCCCAGCGACGTCTATCAGACGAGCGACGGCTGGATCATCGTTCCGACGATTGGGAATCAAATGTTCCGCCGATGGGCTCGGGCGATAGGTAGGGAGGAACTGATCGACGACCCGAGACTTGGAGATGACATCTCACGAGGCAACAACGCGCACGTCATCAACGAGGCGATGTCAGCATGGTGCGCCGAGCGTACGCGCGAACAGGCGATTGCAGAGCTTGAAGCCGGCCGCGTTCCCTGCGGCCCGTGTTATGACCTCGCCGAGGTGCTCGGCGATCCGCAAGTGAATTCCAGAAGGCTGCTTGAAGAAGTCGAATTCCCCGGAGGCAACGCGCCGGTTCCAATCGCCCGCCCGCCCGTCCGTTTGAGTGAATCAACCGGCGGTGCATGTCGCCGCGCCCCAACGCTTGGCGAGCACACCGACGAAGTGCTCGGCGAGATAGGTTTCTCTGATCGGGAGATCGCCGAGCTTCGAAGCGCCGGCGCGGTTTGAAAAGAGTTCGGCTGTAGACTTCAGAGTTCAGAGTTCCACGTTCAGAGTTCAGCCTTTAGGCTGCCTAGCCCCGAGCAAGCTAAAGCTTGTACTCTGAACTTCCGTTCATAGGAGAAATAATGCCGCTGCGAATCATCGAAGGTATCGAAGAACTCAAAAGCCTCGTCGGGCAGGAAGTCGGCGCAAGCGACTGGTTTGAAGTAACTCAGTCGCGCATCGATGAATTTGCCGATGCAACGGAAGACCATCAGTGGATTCACATCGACGTCGAGCGAGCCAAGACCGATTCGCCGTTTCATTCGACCATTGCTCACGGCTTTCTTACTTTGTCGTTGTTGCCCCATCTTGTTTCGCAAGCGGTAAAGGTACAGGGCGATTTCAAGATGGGAATCAACTACGGGCTGAACCGGCTGCGTTTTGTATCCCCGGTTCTGTCGGGTTCGCGGGTGCGCGCCCGGCTCACGCTGCAATCAGTCGAAGACTTTCAAGGCAGCAATCAAATAACATGGTCGGTGACTTGCGAAACGGAAGGCGGCCAGAAGCCCGCGCTTGTCGCCGAATGGCTCGTGCGGTACTACGGTTGATCCCGGATTCGGTTCTGCGGGTAAATTCTACGAGAAGTGAGTTAGTGGTTCAGTCTGACTCTTTCAACCACTAAGGAAGAATTAACCGCTGGTCTTCGCTGACTGCGTATCGCTGATCTGCGCGGATCAGCGTACCGAAGGCGGCGCAAATCAGCGGTTAATTGCCGGCTGAGCGACAGAGTGCAGATTGGACCATTACTTACGTTCGACACGTTTTCTTTCCGGCGACAGTCCTGTAAACTTTTTGTCCCGTCAGGCCTAGACTAGCCACGACTCAGGGTGATTTTCTGGAGGTAACAAACTCATGGCGAGAGTGCGCGCAAGACTGTTCATTTCCATATTCATTCAATGCATCGCTATCGCCGGTGTTTCCGCGCAAACCGTTGACCCGCGCGCTCGCGACGATGAGTGGAAGGGCTACAAAATTCCCGCGGCAGACTTCAAACGCAATGTCGTAAACAAAACCGTTCTCTTTCGAGTACCGGCTGCCTGGGAGCGCGGCAGTCAGACGGAGTTCAAAGGCCCGCACGAATCCGAACTCCGAGTAATCGTCGAAAAGGTGCCTGACGGAATTCCGCTGGTGAGTTATACCAACGCGGTGCTGCAAGGCTTGCGTAACGTTCCCGGCGGCGCCGACTCGCTGACGGTGAGACGGACGGAACTGTCGGGGCTCGAGGCTCGCGAATTCTTCCTGACGCTTCCGGATCTCCGGGGCGAGACTACGCGGCGCATGATCTGGAGCACGGTGTCGGGACCAAACGCCGTGTCGTTTGTATTCGTGACACCGGAAGCAAATGCGGTTGAAATGGAACCGTGCTTCAAGGCAGTAATCGAGTCGAGCCTGATCTTTGAGAGCGATGCCGAGTATGACTTGTTTGAGAAGCTTCGCAGCGCCGCTATCAAGGAAGAGAAGCCATTAGGCATCGACCAGGTTAGCGCGCTCGTCGATACGATAAGAGGGTTCGATGATTCGGCGCGAGCCAGGGCAGTTGAAGCGCTTGTCCGGGTTGTCGATTCAATGCCGGATGCGGTAGCAGAACTCTTCTTCAATCACGATTCAATCGTGCGCGCGGCGGCAATTGAAGCAGTCGGCCGCAGTTCTAACCGCGAGTTGGACGGCTTTCTTGTTCGCGCATTAGCCGACGAAAGCGCAGCAGTCGCCATGCGCGCGGCCCGAACGCTTGGCAAGCGCAGCGACATCATCAAGCTGTTGAGAGATGATTCGGCGAACTGGGAGGGCTTGCAGACAATTCGGTTGGTGCGAACGATGCCGTTTCTGGACGTCGCGACGCGAAATCAACTGGTCGACGAGTTGTTTCATTACAAAGCGCCCGCGAAGACTCCGGTGGCAACCAGGCGAGCGCCTGTTCCCCCGCCACCACCGCCGGCGACGGGGAGAGCTCAGAAGGGGACCATTCCAAAAGCTCAGCCTGATGCTGCAAAGAAACTGAAGTCGCTTGGCTCCATTAGTGTGTCTGCCGGAGGTCTACGGTTCTCGGAGACCGATGAAATTGTCTTCAACCTCGTGCCGGATCTCGACGCTCTCACGCCGGTAATACCCGCTACAAAACTGCTCGATGAAAACCGTGGCGTAGAAGGCGCGCTGCAACTTGCGGGGCAATCGCGTACAAAGCTCCCGGTGGATTCGCTGATTGGCCTGCTGGCAGGAAACGACCGCCAGTTGACGAGGTTGGTCTTATCGAATATCGCAATATCCGCAAGCACGCGCGATGTCTCGAGAATCGAGACAGCCGTTGCGAAGCTGACCGAGCCTCCGCCTAACAAGTTCGATCGGGAGATCTATCCGCCCTCTAAATTTCGTCCGCTCACGGAAGAGCTGAAAACGACGGTGAAGCGAATTCGTTGGCGCGAGAAGCTCGAAGCAGCGGAGCCCGCGGCACGCGACGCAGTGTTCAAAGAAGCGTTCGCCGATGCAGAACTGGCGTCGTGGGCGTGGCCGTACGTTAGAGACTTGATCGAAGCGCCGGGCCCCAGGTTGTCCAAGCCGCTCTTTAGAAACCCAGGCGTTACCGAACCGGTTGCGAGCAAACTCGAAAAAGAGAAGCTGCCTGACGTTTCAGCGCTGGGCGAGAATTTGCTTCCGCCGAACCCGATCCTTTACGCGGCGATTCCTGACCTGCAGGCGATGATCGATAGACTCGGAGAATCGCTTTCGAGCGTGCAGTTGGATTCCGCGCGCTCACAGGCGAAGCTGACGATGTTCTTCAAGATAATGGAGACTCAGATCACGAGATCGTTCGGGGTACATGAGAATGGGCACTTCGCGCAATCAGCCGGCCTAAAGCCGCACTCGCCGGCGGTCTTCGCGCGATGGACCGCGGAAGGCGCTCCACGAGGGCTAAGCACCGCGCAGCGCAAGGCGCTGATCTTTCGAGTGCAGGATCGCGATCGTTTCGAACAAACTCTCGCCTCGTATCACTCGCGGTCGCGATTCGAGATGATTACAGAATATGTGTCCGGTGGCGCGCGTCTGTTGCCGGCGCTTCCGGCGCTGATGCCGTTGCTTGCGAGCGCGTTTGCGGAGAGCTCACCGTCCAGGCCCGAACCCGTCGTAATCGCGTCGCGCGATCTGATCGGCTACGAGACCTGCGCGGGGCATCCGGTAACCGTGTTCGAGAGACGTGAAACGCTGCTCGGCGGCGAAATCAACCGAGACACAGCTTATCTGACTTACGTGGGTGACACGGCGATCGTGGCGTCGGATTGGTTCTCTTTGCGTGAATGCCTCACGAGGCTTGGGGGCAAGCGCGAAACGCTCGCAAGCAATGCGGACTTTAAGCGAACCGTCGCCGAGGGAGGCGACGTCATATATATGAGCGACCCTATGGAGATGTTCGGGTCGGCTTCAAAGATTTCTGAAGCGCCTCGAGTTTCAGAGCGAGGCTCGTTGCGCCTATCAAATTCCGCCTGGCAGAGCTCGTTTGATCTCACTTTCGCCTCGCCAGGCTTGCTCAAGTCTTTCAACTTCAAGCCTGCCGCGCTGAAGTCACCGGGCACGTTGTTGCCCCGATCCACGACCGCCTACCTGCTGATGAGCTTTGATTTTGCGACCGCGTGGCGTCTGTTCTCGCAAGGCATTTTCGGCCCAGATACAGCGAAGAAGTTTTCAGAACTCTGGTCGATGGACTTCACCAGCGAGATCGTTCCGGAGCTTGGGCCCGAATCCGGGGTGGTGCTGTTAGACGTGCCGTCGTTCAAAGGCAGCAAAGTTGATGCGCCGTGGGCGATGTTCGTTCAAACTAAAACCGACAAGCTCGCCAAAGCATTCGCGGAGGGCAAACTCATCAAGGACGCGCCGGCGGCTGCTAAGGCGGCGAAAGTCAAACTTGGATCCACTGAATACTGGCTTGCCGTGCGCAACGGCTTTTTCATCATCGCAAACAGCGAAGCGGCAATCGATAAGTTTGATTCGCGCGAAAAGCTCGCGTCTTCACGCGAGTTTGACCGGGCTTTAAAGGCGGCGCCCGCTGAAGTGATTGCTTTGGGCGGCTGCAATATCGACGCTGCGATTTCCAATATTCCTCATGCTTCGAGTAAAGCTGCCGAGGAGGGCCTGGACATTCTGTTTTCATTTGCGCGCGCGTTTCACAGCTTGAACTTCTATGCTCAGGCCAACGAAGGCGGCGTGGGCGCTCGACTCTCGGTCTCGCTGGATCGGGAGGGCCGTTATGCGGTTTCCGAACTCGCCTCTCTGTCAAAGGACTTTCAATTCGCGGCGGCGGAAGTAGAGGCGCGAGGCGTCCCGATCACCGATCAGCAACGGATCGACAGCCTTGTGATCAAAATAAGATCGAAGGCGTCAGGCGTAGCGCCAAGGCTCAAAGAGGACCTTGCTTCGCCGGCGCAGTCCGTCGATGTGCAATCGAATGGTGATGTAGTTTTGACGGTGAAACCTCGACGGGCTTCGCCTACGGCGAAAGTCGAACTGCCGGTTACCGCCGCGGAGATGGCCGCGTTCGTGAAGCCCGACGGGACCCCGGTACTCGGCGACAATACGGTAGCGACGCAGGCTCGCGAGATCGCCGGAACAGATCGTGATGCCTGGAGCGTTGCGCGCAAGCTTGCGGACTGGACGTTCAAAAACCTGAAGTGGAAGCGAGTCGACGGAGCGAGCGCAGCCTCGACGCTTGCAACACGCGAGGCCGACTGCCTCGAGTTCAGCGAGTTGTTCGTGGCTATGGCGCGGACTCTCGGGCTGCCCGCTCGAATCGTTTCCGGACTCGTACACACCGGGGGCTCGTTCGGAGGACACGCCTGGGTTGAAGTATGGGTAGGCGAATGGGTCGAACTCGATCCAACCTGGGGAACCAATTTTGTGGATGCCACTCACATAAGATCGGCTTCATCAGAGTTGCTGACCTATTCCGCCTTGAACGTCGTAGCCATCGAAGTGATGGCGACTACGCGAGGTGTGCCGGAGTTTCAAAAGAACCCAAAGGCGCTTATCGAAGCCATCTGCGACGAGTTGAGCGGCAAAGAGAACGAGGCCTTGTCGAATGCGCTTGATCCAGCGGTGTTGAGTGATTCGCTGATGGGCAAAGGCTCATGGGACGGCATGAACGGCGCCGAACGCGAGCAACTGTATTCATTAAACCATCGCTTGATCGCCGGGATTAATGCTCGTTTCGGCGATCGCGGAAATCTCGGGCCCACCGCTCGTCTACTGAAGCTGGAACAAACCGGGGACCGGGCAAAGACTCTCGTGATGACGGGTGGGTTTGCCGGTGTAATGCTCGAGGTCGATCTCATTCGCAAGGGCGATCAGTGGTTCGTCAGGGAGATGAGACAAGAGGATCTCGCGCACGACACGATCGCCGAAGCGGTGAATCCGGCATTCGTGGTGATCAAAGCGAAACGCAGAAACGAAGCGCCGCCACGGCTTTTGACTTCCGCGCAATTTCGTATTCTCGAAGCGCGAAACAGCGACGCTAATTTGGCCATCGAGATTGCGAACAAGGCCTTGCTCGACCAGCCCGGGAACCAAACGTTGAGTTACCTGAAAGCGCTCTGTTTGCTTCAAGGCCTGGCGGACAAGGAGAAAACCGCGCAGGCTGTCGCGATCCTCTCGAAGCTGGCAAACGAGAGCCCGAGTTTTTCTCCGGCGGCGCGTGTGTTGGGTGAGCACTACGCTGAAGCTGATGAGGAAGATTCCGATTTCAAGGACCAGCAGGAGAAGGCGATCAAGCTCCTGCAGCAATACGCGGTTCTTGTGCCCGCAGATCCAAGACCACATTCGTCGCTGGCGGAGATCTACGAGGCTCGGAAAGAAAACGATAAGGCCGAAGCAGAATATCGCGCGGCTATTCAACTCGATCCGCTCAATCCGAATGAATACTCAGACCTCGCCAGATTGCTGATAAGACAATCCCGATACAAGGAAGCGCTGGCGGTCATCGATCAACGGCAAGGCAGAGGCGATTCGAAGGATGAGATGTTTGCGAGTTTCATGTTCGCGGACCTGGAGACGCCCGGCGCGTCAGACCGAGCGGAAGCATTGGCCGCCGCGGCGCCCGAGAGGCTGGCCGGCAATTACAGGGCGAACCTGAATCTTGCCAGGGTCCGCGTTAACACCGATCGCGCGCGCGACGCGTTGCCGCTGCTAAAACGGGCAATCGAGCTCGATTCAAAGAGCTCAGTGCCTCACACGCTGATGAATTCTGCGTATCGCAAGCTACATAATTTTTCGGCGGCGTTGAAGGCGGCGGACGCCGGCATTGCGCTCGATGAAAAAGACTCGGAGGCATATTATGGCCGGGCTTGCGCGCTTGCGCAGCTTCACCGGCCGGCCGAGGCGCTTGCGGCGTTGAAGAAAGCGCTCGAGTTGGACGACGAGTTATATATCTCGGAGGAGATCGAGAACGAGGGCGATCTGAAGCCGTTGGCTGCGCTTCCCGGATTCAAAAAACTGATTGAGGAGATGAAGAAAAGCGAAGGGGCTGAGAGCGAGCCGGCGAAGAAGCCACCGGAAAAGCAGAACTGACTGACAACATGTAGGGGCGGCCACGGACTGGCAACATGTAGGGGCGGCCCTCCGTGGCCGCCCCTCATTACAAGCCCATTTCGACTACCACCGGGGGTGACCACCGAGGGGCGGCCACGGAGGGCCGCCCCTACATGAATTGAATAACCTTATGTCAACGGAAGGCACAACACCGGAATCACTTCCAACCTATCGCGTTCGCGCGCGCAATACGTCGCCGGATTCCGACAACAAGATTCACGACGACGATGTCGCGGCGAGCTACGGCTTTCGAGGCGGGCTCGTCCCTGGTGTGACGGTCTACGCTTATATGACTGTTCCACTCGTCGAGCGGTTCGGCCTCGACTGGCTCGAGCGAGGATCGATGCAGGTCAAGTTTCATCAGCCCTTCTACGATGGCGACGAAGTGGTCGTCCGTTGCGAAACAGACTCTAGCGGCGATCCGATTACTGTCGCCGTCACCGCCGAAAAAGAAGGCGGGACGGTATGCGCAACTGCGCTTGCGACGGTGAAGGACCGAGCGGCGTGGCTTGGAGAGCCTCGATTGGAAAATTATCCCGAGGCGCCGTTGCCGCCATTTGATTCCAGGCCTGTTGCTTCGCGCGAATCGCTCATCGCGGGCACGGTGCTCGGAACGTTGAATGAAAGAATCACAGCGCCCGATCGCACGCTGCTCGAAAAGCTGGATGAGCGCTTGCCGATCTACTTTGGCCCTGAAGCTGTAACCCACCCATTTGTTTTTCTGAGCCTGGCCAATCACATTCTGATGAGCAACTATCGACTCGGCCCGTGGATACATGCCGCGAGCGATTTGAAAAACTGGAGCGCGGTCCGCGACGGTGAGACGATTTCAATTAGAGGTCGAATCGCCGAGTGCTTCGAGCGCAAGGGCCACGAGTTTGTTGTGCTGGAATTATTGGTCACAGCGGATAAAGCTCGGGTTGTGCAACAGGTTCGTCACACGGCAATCTATCGTCCGCGCCACGGCGACGATGTAAGGTTGACCAATGCCTGACAAAAAAGGTTGCGCCGAGTAGAATAATCCGGTCTGAGATACCTTCCGCTAAGTTAGAGGTAGAACCAGGTGAACGCCAGCATTGAGACTCTGATAGAACATGCGGCTGCCGTCCTCAAAGCTGCCGGCGCGCGCGAGGTTTATCTGTTCGGGTCCGCGGTTAGCGACAAAATGCGGCCCGACTCGGATGTGGACCTTGCCGTGTCCGGGTTGCCGCCGCAGGTCTTCTTCCGCGCTATGAGCGATGCTGAGCGCGCTCTGGGAATGCCGCTCGATCTTATTGATTTGGACGAAGACAATCCTTTCACCCGATATCTAAGATCAGAAGGCGAATTGCGCCGTGTTGGATAAACTGCGCAAGCAAGTGGCCGTCGAGTTCGAGCAACTCGACAAATTGATTGTAGTCCACCGACCATTGCTCGATCCTCATTGGTACTCGCGTGTGAAACCACGTTGCACGAACTGGAAATGGAAATGAACACTTTCTTCGGGAGGATCGAGTAAGACATTCATGACCGGAATAACATCATTCGGAGCCTACATACCTTTCTATCGTCTCGCTCACAAGGAGATCGCTCGCGCGTGGGGCGGGCGTGCCGGCGAAGGAGAGCGCGCCGTCGCAAACGTCGACGAAGACTCGATCACCATGGCTGTCGAAGCCGTACGCGACTTGCTCGCTGAAGGCGACGGCCGCGAAGTCGATGGCTTGATGTTCGCTACGACGACTTCCCCTTACGCAGAGAAGCAGGCTTCGGCGTTGATCGCCACTGCCGCGGATCTGCGTCACGACGTCAGAACCGGCGATTACACCAGCTCCCTGAGATCGGCTACCACAGCCACTTTGGCGGCTATCGATTCGGTCAAGGCAGGGTCGGCCTCCAACGTGATCATCGCCGCGGCCGACACAAGGCTCGCCGCGCCGAAGTCGGCAAACGAGCGAATGTTTGGAGACGCTGCTTCGGCGATCTGCGTCGGCAGCGACAGGGTCATCGCAAATCTGATCGCCAGTCATTCGACCGTCGATGAGATGACCGACGTGTGGCGCTCGAGCGACGATCAATTCGTGTCAGGGTGGGAAGAGCGATTCTCGATCACGCAGGGTTATCAGCGCGTCGTTCGCCAGGCAGTCAATGAGCTGTTCGAGCGCAACGCAATCGGCCCATCGGAAATATCAAAGGCGATCTTCTACGCGCCCGACGCCGGGACGCTTGCGGGAACAGCGAAGGGCCTCGGGCTCAAAGCCGAGCAAATCCCCGATCATCTGTTCTCGACCGTCGGCAACACCGGAACGGCCATGCCGCTGCTCGTGCTGTCATCGGTGCTCGAAGCCGCGAGCCCCGGAGACAAGCTCCTGGTAGTTGGTTACGGTTCAGGCTGTGACGCTCTGTTGTTTGAAGTGACCGATGAAATCGAGAACGCGAGGACAGTCGCCGGGCGGCGCGGAGTGAAGGGGCACCTTGCTTCCAAGGCGAACCTGGGAAGTTATGAACGTTACGCGAGGTTTCGGGAACTGATCGACAGCGAAGCGGCGCGCCGGCAGGCGCCATCCGCGTCGGCCCCGGTTATCCTCCGAAAGCGCGACGAGATCTACCGGTTGCACGGCTATCGATGCCTGAACTGCGGTAAGATTCAATACCCGAGTCAGCGAGTCTGCATAAGCTGCCAGTCGAAGGACAGTTTCGAAAGCGTCAGGCTCGCCGACAAGAACGCAACGTTGTTCACTTTCACCCTGGACTATCTGAACGCCGATCCCGACCCTCCAAGCGTGATGACGGTGATTGATTTCGAAGGCGGCGGAAGAGCTTACCTGATGATGACCGATCGAAATCCGGCCGAGGTGAAAATCGACCAACAGTTGGAGATGACTTTTCGCCGGATGTACGAAGCGGAAGGCTTTACGAATTATTATTGGAAGTGCAGGCCGAAGCGTGATGAATGAAACGTGATGCGTGAAACGTGATCCGTGAACCGTGAACCGTGAAAAGACTTCTAATCACGCATCACGTTTCACGGATCACGTTTCACGCTTCACGCATCACGTTTCACGCATCACGTTTCACGCATTATTCTCATCCGATCAACTTCGCGTACTCGTCCACGAGCGGCATGACGACTTCTCGCTCGGCGGGCGGCAGCATGAAGATGACTCGCTGGATCCCGGAAGCCTGGAAGTGATCGATCGTGGCGCGCTCGGGTTTGGCCCCAAAGATGGTTATTGAAATTGACTTCGGATCGCGTCCGGCCTGCTCCGCGCGCGCGTGAAGAGCTGCGATCCTCTCGGAGACGTTCGGCAACCGGAACCCGATCGGCATCCATCCGTCACAGAATTCGACCACGCGATCAAAAGTAGTCGGCCCATCGCCACCCATCAGAATCGGCGGATGAGGCTTCTGCACCGGCTTCGGGTAGGACCAGAGCTTATCGAAGTTGACGAACTCGCCGTGGAACTCCGCGCCTTCTTTGGTCCAGATCTCTTTCATCGCAAGCACTCGCTCGCGCAGCAACCGCCAGCGTGATTTGTATTCCGTCCCGTGATTCTCCATCTCTTCGGCGTTCCATCCGCCGCCGATCCCGAAGATGAACCGGCCTCCGGAAAGCATGTCCAGGCTGGCGACCTCTTTCGCGGTGGTAATCGGATCGCGTTCTATGATCAGGCAGATGCCGGTAGCCACGCGGAGTTTTGTAGTCGCCATCGCCGCCGCGGTCAAGGCCACAAACGGATCGTATGTATGCCAATACTCTTTGGGCAGGTCTCCGCCCGCGGGATAAGGCGTGCGGCGGTTCGCCGGAATGTGAGTGTGCTCGGGAAGCCACAACGATTCAAACCCGCGTTGTTCCAGCTCGCGAGCAAGCTCGTCGGGGCGTATAGCATAGTCGGTTGCGAAGATCGCTACTCCAAAATCCATTTATCAGCCTCCCCTTGCGCCACGTAGTAACGAATTTATTCGTTCGATTCGTAACGAATGAATTCGTTACTACGTGGGCGTTCGTTGCGGATCGTCTCACTTTCCCATTACCTCGACCAATTCCTGGACAGCCGCGGCCGACCGCTGAAGCGCCGCTCGTTCTTCGGTAGTCAGGTTGATCTGAATGATCTCTTCAATCCCGCGCTCGCCAAGTTTCACCGGGACACCGACGAACAGGCCGTTGACGCCGTACTCGCCTTCGAGATAAGCGGCGCACGGGAGAATCTTCTTCTTGTCCTTCAGTATCGCTTCGACCATTTCGACCGCGGCGGCAGATGGGGCGTAATAAGCCGAACCGGTCTTTAACAGGCTTACGATTTCAGCGCCGCCGTTCGCCGTTCGCTTGACGATCTGGTCGATCTTTTCCTCGGGCAGCAGATCCGGCAGGGGAATACCGGCGACCGTGGAATATCGCGGCAGCGGAACCATCGTATCGCCGTGCCCCCCCAACACAAACGCGGTGACGTTTTCGACCGAGACATTCAACGCTTCGGCGATAAAACAACGCATGCGCGCCGAGTCCAGCACTCCGGCCATTCCAATCACCCGCTGCTTTGGCAGACCCGAGTGCTTCATCGCAACGTGGCACATGGCATCGAGCGGGTTCGAGACGATGATCAGTATCGGGTTCCGCGAGTACTTCATTATTTCGTCGGTAACCGATCCTACGATTCCAGCGTTGGTCCTGAGCAAGTCATCGCGGCTCATACCCGGCTTGCGGGCAAGCCCCGATGTGATGATTACTATGTCCGAATCCGCGGTCTCCTTGTACCCGTTAGTGCCGATGAGCCGCGAATCGTAGCCTTCGATGGGCGCCGTCTCTGCGAGGTCAAGCGCCTTGCCTTGCGGCATGCCTTCGATGATATCCACGAGCACGACATCGCCGAGTTCTTTATCAACCAGTCTTTGTGCGGCGGTGGCGCCGACGTTTCCGGCGCCGACAACCGTGATTTTTTTTCTAGCCATTATTCCTCCGATATGGGCGGGACGCTTTTGGCGATCTTATGTCCGGCCTTCGTTCATCGAGTACCAGTCAGAATTCCAGCGTGGATGATCGTTTTGAAGATTAGAAATTCTAGCGCACGAGTCCGCAATCGTCTACGGGTTCAGGGTTCAGGGTTCAGGGTTCAGGGTTCAGGGGTTCAGGGTTCAGAGTTCAGGGTTCAGAGTTCAGGGTTCAGGGTTCAGGGTTCAGGGTTCGTAGTGACGAATTCATTCGTCAGCACACAGGAAGCAACGACTGAAGTCGTTACTACGTAGTGGGACCTTGAACTCTGAACTCTGAACTCTGAACCCTGAACTCTGAACCCTGAACTCTGAACCCTGAACTCTGAACTCTGAACCTGAACTCGGGACCCAAACTTAAGAACCCCGGCGCATCTTCATCGCCGTAAGAGTGTTCTTCATAAGCATCGCGATCGTCAGCGGTCCCACGCCGCCGGGCACCGGCGTGAGATAACCGGCTACGTCTCTCGCCGAGCGCGGATTTACGTCTCCAATCAGCGTGTAGCCGTTCTTCTCAAATGCGGCCCGCCGCTTCGGATCGTCACCAAAAAAGTAATCGAGATCGCCAGGTGTGGTGATCTTATTGGTGCCCACGTCGACCACTGCAGCGCCCGGCTTGATGTAATCCGCATCGACCATCCCGGTCTTTCCGATGGCGGCTATGAGGATGTCCGCTTCTCGCGCGGCCGATGCCAGGTCTTTGGTTCGTGAATGACAGATGGTGACGGTGGCATGCCGGTGCAGCAGCAGCAGCGCGATGGGCAGTCCTACCAGGCGGCTGCGGCCGATGATGACGGCCCGAGCGCCGTTAATCCCGATCTCGTAACGCTCGAGCATTTCGACGATGCCGGCCGGGGTACAGGGCCTCAAGCCGGGCTCGTTTAGCATGAGTCGGCCGGCATTGGTCGGATGAAGGCCGTCGACATCTTTGGCCGGGTCGACTGTGTTCAGCACCAGCGCGGAATCGATTTGTTTGGGAAGCGGCAGTTGAATGAGTATGCCATCGATCTCATCGCGAGAATTCAGATTGCGGACGAGCGCGAGAAGCTCTTCGGTCGTCGTCATCTCGGGAAGCTCGATCTTCTCCGAGTATAAGCCCAGCAGCTCACAGGTTTTGACCTTGCTCGAAACGTAAATATGCGACGCGGGATCATTTCCTACAATTACCGCGGCGAGCCCCGGCCGCAACCCGCGCCCCGAGTAAGCGACGACCTCGCTTGCAACTTCGTCTTTTATCGCGCGAGCTACGTTTGCGCCATCAAGAAGCTTCGCCGTCATCCATGTCCCCGAAGATGGGTAGTGATGTTCGGTTATTGAGTTCTGACTTATAACGTGTTGTCAGTCCCGCGTGCTTTGCGGTCCTTTGCGCCTTTGCGCTGAGTATTTGCGTATTGAAAGAGCAAGACACAATACTCAGCGCAAAGACGCAAAGACGCAAAGGACCGCAAAGCACGCGGAGGTAGCAACGCAGAATCCGAACACTATCTGTTGAAAGGCGCGTCGTCAATCGTGTAACATCTGCTTATCCGTGGAACAAGTGAACTCCAGGAGTCTCCCCCACAATTATGAATAGAAGTACTAGAGTCGGGCTTATCGCTACAATTGCCGCGGTAATGATCTTAACAGGTGGCATCTCACCGCTATCAAAAAGGGCGGTCGCTCAGGGGACATTCTTCGGCGCACAGCGTTTTCCGGCAATCGACGTCGATGCAAACGACAATCTATACCTGATGACTTCGACTGCCACTGCGCCGGCAAGCGCGCACACTCCGCACAGCCAGATCTACTTCACGATGTCGCGCGATTTCGGAGCTACCTGGGATAACCTCCCGCACACGCGCAACCTGTCGAACTCACCCGGCGAAGCGTTCGGGCCTTCGCTGGCGGTTTACAAGAATGGGAAAGTGCGGGTGTACGTCACCTATCACGACAACTCGAACGGTACGACGCAGGCCTATCTCATTCGCTCAAAGAAGAAGACGAAGTTCAGAGCGGCTGTAAACATAACGCCTCACAATAGCGGAGCCGTTTCGCCGCGGGTCGCACTGGATTCGGGCGAGGGAGTCAACATAGTCTGGGGAGATCTGGGAGATCGAGGCAAGGTCGTCTTCGTTCGATCTACCGATCAAGGCTTTACTTTTACGGAGCCGTTTGATGTTTCCAGATCGTCGGGTTCTGCCTTTGACCCGGAGATAGCGATCGACTCGAACGATACGATAAACGTCGCATGGCAAGATACCGCCCCGGGCAAAAACGTGATCATGTACTCGCGATCGACCGATGAGGGCCAAACTTTTTCTTCTCCCATACAGGTGTCAACCGGCACAGGCAGCGCAACCGAAGCCGCGATTGCGATCGACTCGTCGGGTCGCATCAGCGTTGCGTGGGTGGACGAGAGTCTGGGACACGACGAAGCCTACTACGCGCGCTCGACCGATGAGGGGCAATCATTCTCAGAGCCGGTTGACCTGAGCAACTTCCCGGGCGGCGATATTCACAAGCCGACATTGATCACTTTTCACAACACGGTGTACCTTGCGTTTCAAAACGGGGACCTCTTCGGCGAGGACTCGATCAAGAACCAGCAGGTCTACCTGACAAGATCCGACGACGGTGGCGCGACTTTTGGATCCGTCGACCAGGTCTCGCACGCGAAGAACAGCGTGGGCCGCGCGCACAGCCCGGCAATGGCGGTCGACAGCCGCGGGGTGCTGCACATCGTGTGGATCGACGCTTCGGTAATCGGCAATGATGAGGGGCTTCTGTTCTACAGCAACACTGCCAGCGGTCGCGGGTTTTCTCCGGAGGTAATGATACTTTCCGTCATCTGATTTGGCGCCGCAGCAAGTCAACCAACCCAGGATCAACATAAGCTTCGCTCGCACAGGCGGATGCTTCTGAGGCAGAGAGCGCTCCGCATTCGGTGACGAAACCGCTAAAGAACACGAGCGGAATTGGTTCGAAATAGCGATTCTGGACGGCGACTCCCTCGGGTGCGTCCGGCCACAACTCAACGGGGTCTCGTCGATCTCGAATCGTGCCTTCGAAACAATCAACGCCTACAAACTTCGACGTGTCGCACACAGCGTATATCGGAACTCCGCGTTCGCGCGCCGCCAGGGCAATCATCTTCGTCCCGACCTTGTTAACGAGATGGTCAGGCGTGATCCTGTCGGCACCGACCAAGATAAAGTCTACGTTCTCGATGAAAAGAGAGGCCGCGGCATCCGCTATCACAGTAATGTGAATTCCATAGCTTGAAAGCTCGTTCGCTAATTTTCGGCCTTCGAGCATTGGCCGGCTTTCGGTTGCGATGACATTGAACTGTGTTCCTTCGCGGCGCGCCTCGAGTAAAGTTTCAAGCACAGTCGAGCTCCGGGAATGTGTTAGTACGTTCGACCCTTCGCGGATGAGACTCACCGCGTTCATTGCGGCAGCGTGGGCCGAGTTCGCCGCAGACTCAACGAACCCGCGCGCGGCACTGGCTGCAGCCTCCAGGGCGTCTCCACCCGTGGCTTCTGCACGAGCGGCAAATAGCGCGGCGCTTGCCAGCCTCACGAGCGAACTCATGTCGGGCTGTGCTTTGGCCAGAGCAACGCTTGCTTCACGAATCGAAACTTGAGCGTCTTCAATACTAATTGGGGCCTGACGGCTCGACTCATCTCTAAGCAGTGAGAATACGCCTTCCGCGCGGCGTAGAATCTCTGCAGCGCCGGACAAGTTATCAAAGGCAATGTCATGTATGGCTGCACTGGTCTTGGGAGTTGAGGGATTGATCATCGGCATCGCGTCGTGTTCGTCTCGTTGCCTGGCCTTTGATCGTTCGCTATAATCGCGGCTCAAACAGGCGAACGGCAGTCTGCGTTGAAGTTGCTTCGAACTTTATGCTCACCTTTTGCACTTAACATCCGTGTCCGGAGGAAGTCAATGCCAAGTGC
>DATNBZ010000121.1:0-18205 GCA_035607285.1 Blastocatellia bacterium
TCTGACTTCTGACCTCTGACTTCTGACCTCTGACTTCTGACCTCTGACCTCTGACTTCTGACCTCTGACTTCTGACCTCTGACCTCTGACCTCTGACTTCTGACCTCTGACTTCTGACGCCTGGCTCGCTACCACGAATAGGTGACGCGCTCGGTCATCATCTGTCCGGATAGCTGGCGGGTAAGACGCATCTCACCGATAGCGGACGCCGCAATGAGGCTCGACAGGTTATCGCTAAAGAACTTTATCTCGCGCTCTTCCTCGTCGTCCTTACCAGAGGATTTGATTTGGGGCGCGCGGCCATCAAGCTTTGACATCAACGTATCGAATACGGGTTTTGCGGCCGCGATGCGGACAACAGCATAGAAAACAAACGGCGCGTCGGTTATGCCAGTCGATGGCCCTGATGGAAGTCCAGATGGAGGAATGGTCACAGAAGCGCGAGCCTTCCCCGATTGGCTCCCTGTTGGCTTCCCTGCCTGGAGAATATCGCTCGCAAACTCCTTGCTCGACGCAAGGACTAAAACCCCGCCCGATGCCGAATAAGCCGCGCCTTGCTGCAGAAGCGTCTGCGCCACAAAACGAATGGGGCCGTCATCCCGCCACGCAAGCTTGGGCTCCGTCCCGGCAACTACAAACCTCGCGCGTAACTCGTCCGTGATCGCGCGCTCCAATGCTTCATTATTCAAAGCGGCTTCCGGCCTAAGCTGAATTACAACCGCTCGCTCGAAGCGCACGAACGGCTTCCCCGCCTCGGTCTTCGATCGAACAAATTCACCGTAAGCCCCGCTCGCCACGCTCCCGATAATTGCACGTGCGCTCTTAAGAAAATCCCTTGCGACCGGCTGAGTCGTCTTCCTCTTTTCCGGCGATTGATTATCGGCAGACGAACTTCTTTTGGGCGCTTGCGCGTCATCCACGTCGACATCGAAACGAGCGTCGAGCCTGCTGTATCGCTGAGCCCGTGTGTTCTCGTCCTCCTTGCCGGTTGAACGCGTGCGATCAGGAATCTCAGGCGGCGACCACGATTGATCGGGGAGTTTGCCAAACAAGGCTTGTTCAATTGCAGGCGCCGCGCCATCAGTCGCGCCTGAATGCACCTCGACGAGTTGGGCATCGGCGGGAGCAAACTTCACTAACGCGCTTGCGCCTTCAGCGCTCAATGATCCAATCCTCTCCGCTCGGCCCGCGTCTCCCATTTTGAACCATCGCTGTTCGGTCAGGCCGTCGCGCGAGATTCTCAAATCGATCAGCCCGCTCTCAATGCCCGCGAGCGAACCGCTTGCGTTGTGATGAATCCAGTAGTTGTCGAAGTATCGGTTGCGATTCAGCCGCGCCTGGTCCAACCACATTGTCACGTCGTGCGCGGCAAATGCATTCGATGCTTCGGCTAACGCAATAACGTCGGGGAGCAACGACTCTGAGCCGGGTGTTTTCACGTTGCCTATGGCGCGAATCATCAAACCTTCAGTAGTGGTGACGATCAGCTTGCCTTCGATGTATGCAAAACAGAACTGCTCGTTCAATCGCCCGCCGTCGGTGGTAACGTCGCGAACGTAATATGAAATACCATCGGCCGAACGCTCCTGAAACTGCGGCGCTTGTTTGAAAAGCGCGGACGCAACGGCGCGTGCGCGAGGCACTTCGGTGACGAAGACCAATTCGATCTTGCCGATGTCGTAGATCGAAACCGCGGAAGCCCGGCCCGCAAGCTCCGCAAGGCGACTCTCATCGAGGCCCACGCCAATCGCGCTCTCGAAATCCTTCTTGCGATCCTGAAGCTTCAGATAGATTCGCGACTTCTGGAACGCCGCGAAACTCGCGCTGTCGTAAAACTGGGAACGAACCGGTGACGCAAGCCACGTCTTCATCAGCGCCGCAAGATCGTTCGCCTGCACGTAGACCATTGCGCCACGCGGCATCACACCGGCCAACTTCAGTTGATCTGCGACAGGCTGCGCTTGTTGGCCATCCGAGCGGTGCGCCAACGCCGTGATGGCCATCACAATCAGCAGTATTAATCTTTTGTTTCTCATACGCAGCTTTTCCGCCTCTTCGGGTTACCAGGAATCCGTGCGAATCCGCCAAATCAGTGTCATCGGTGGTTTATTCCTTTCCCAGAACTCTCACCGCATAAATCGACTCGGCGGCGTTTGAGCGGTCGATCCGAACCAGCGCCGCAAGCTTGAGCTGTCGCGCCTTTTCCGCCGCTTCTATTTCCGCCAGTCGCTTCTCAATAGCCGTCTTCTCCTCCGGTTTCGTGGCGTCCGCGACGCGCAGCCTTTCAATCGCCATCGCGCGGTCGTACTGCCCAAGCCGCGCAGCCGACTCGACGAGCGCGGCCAGCAACTCACTTCGACTGCCCGCACCGGAACCCTGGTTCATCTCCGCCAGTGTCTTCAGCCCGGTTGTTCGCGAGCGCGCCACCGAAAGCGACGGCTCGAATGACACCGTAGCCTCAGTCGTCGGTTGCGCGACTCCCGATGCCAGCGCCCTGCGCACCGCCGGGCTAATCAATGCTTGTGGTCCCTGTGTCTCACCCTCGGCCAAACGAATCGCGGCCAGGTCCCGCCCGCCCTTGCCGTAAAGTGAGATCAACTGCGCGCGTGGTCCCGCTGCCCGGAACGAGATCGAATCGGTCATCGCACCATCGGCGTCGTAATACAGCGCTTGTTCGAAGCGTGTGACGGCTTCCGAATCGTTCCGCGCCGCAAGCGCAATCAGTCCAAGCTTCAACTGAGCGACGGCCACAAGCGGTCCGGAATTGACGCCCGCAAGTGCGGCTCGAGCTGCTTCGCGATTCCCGGCAGCCTCACTAATCGCGGCCAGCGCAAGCGCCGTCGCGCCTGTTCTTCCCTGCTGCTCCAACGCCGACGAAACCCGCGACGCAATCGAACGATCTGCCTTCACGAATTCGCCGAGAATTTCAGCCGCCTGGGCGCGGACGCTATTGGGCGTGGTTCTTTCTGCGATCAACGCTACAATGCGGTCCGCGGCCTCGCCCGCTCGCCCAGCGGCCGCGACTACGCGAGCGAGCTCCAGCCGGTTCACCGCGTTCGTAGGATTAGTGCGGGCAATCTGCTCTCGGAAATCAATCGCGTCGGCGTAGCGCCCGATTCGGGACGCGGTCTCAGCGGCCAGAATCAGTGCATTCGTGTTGTCGGTCGACCGCTCCACCAGGAGTTTCAGCAACCGGGACGCTTCGTCGGCACGGCCACGCCGCGCTTCAATTTCGGCGAGCCCGGCAAGACTCGCGTCATCCGAGTACCTCGTCCGGACCACTTTGCTGTACGCGTCGTAGAGCAGCGCGTCTGCTTCGGTTTCCCTTCCCTCAGCAACGAGCAGCGCATAAGCCTTCAGACATCTTTGCTGCACGCCGCTACTCGGTTCTTCGCTGACCTCTGACCTCTGTCCTCTGACCTCTGTCTTTTCCAGTCCGCAATAGCGGCGCAGCTCAGCAATTGCTTTGGCCGCGTCGCGCCCGCCGCGAAGCTCCACCAAAGCCGACGCCAACGGTAACCATTCATACCTGTCTTCGGAGGTTGAACTCTTGTCTATGAGGGCCAGCTCGGCATCGCTCTGTTCGCGCTTGATGGTCGCGATCAACAACCGGGCCTCGTCGAACGTGCGGGTTCGAATCAAGTAATCCAGCAGGCGCTTTCTCCAATCCGCAAGCTCACGCGCCGGGTAGACAAACTCAGTCCCGTTGAAGAATCCGTCCTCGTATTGCGGAGTGCCAAAAACCCCCGCTGCCAGGTCAGAGAGTCGCTGATGCACCGTGCGATAAATACCACCAAGCACATTTTCCGGGAGCAGCCCCTCTTCAATAAGCAGCCGGCCTATAGCCAGATCGCCGGGCATGGCGTTTATCGCGTTGTGGAAGAACGTGGCGACGTCGACGGCGCTCTTCTGATCGCGACTCTGATCGCGATTTGCGCGCTGGGCGATGTCGCGCACCAGAGGCTTAATGGCCTCGATGCGATCCGACGCGTGGCGGTCGCGCCCGGCTCGATTTACAAATGAAACCAAAAAGCCGTCGAGCTTCGGCAAGGACTCGATCAGGAATCCATTGTCGGCCATCACCTTCAAGTAGCTTTGGGCATCGGCGATCGTGACGCGCCCGCTCATGATCGAGCCCCATGCCTCGAGCGCGCCTTTGCGGTCGCGGCCCGCAAGCAAGGCTGATCCCCGCATAATCGCTACGTCGCGATCGCCCGGCGCAAGCTCACTCGCCAGCGCAACGTGATCCCCCGCGCGCGACGGGTTCTTCTTATCCAGATAGTAGGCGGCCAGTTCCAACTGGGCTCGCGTGCTGGACGGATGGCCTTCGATCTCGCCGAGAATAAATCTCCGGCTGTCGGCTTCGCGGCCGACCATGCCAAGCCAGTAGCCGTAATTACGCGATCCAAGGAACCAGTCGGCGCCGACCAGCGCCTTCCCATCCGAGATTCGCCGCCCGAGCATCTGGCCAATCGGCTTTATGTCGAGCGCTTCCTTAAAGAACGGCTCGTTTTCAGGCGACGTGTCTTTCAAGAAGAAGCCCAACTCTCCGCTTCGCTGTTGCACCCACGCGGTCGATTGCTTAGCGTTCGAGATCGCATCCAGCGCCAACAGCTTTTCATTCTTGTCGATGAAGAAATTAATAAGCTGAAGCTGATAAGGGCTGTAACCCGAGGCCAGCCGCTGAAGCTCGCCGCGCGCGCCTGACCCCCCGACCAACGCATAGATCAGCGAGAGGTACCGGTCAACCCATTCGGTCGAGTTTGCGGTGAGGTCCCCGGACGCAGCCGCGTATGCCGCTCGCAGCCATTCGAGTTCACGGTCCTTGTCGCCGGTCAAACGGTACTCGGTTGCGATCTGGTTCTGATAGTCAAACCTGTTCTTGTAGGGATCGCGACGGTATTCGACCGCAAGCATGTCCGCTGCTCGCTTATACGCTGCATGGTGTTCGTACAGCGCCATCAACGCGCGAAGCTCGTTGTAGTAAGCGGTGTCCTGCGGCGTAACATTCGGCGCGTTCCTGGGCCGCGCTTCGAAAGCCGCGTCCTTCAGCCGAGTCTGGATTTGTTCCTCGACATCGACCAATCCCGCGCCCCGCGCGATGCCCAGATACCGCCGCAGTGAGATCGCATCTGAGTACATTGTCAGCTTCGCGATCGAGGCCTGAATCGCCGATGCAACGGCGGCCGCTTCGTCGGTCGTCGCGTAATCGATCACACCTTTACCGAAATCCGCTCGCATGGCGTTGTCGATTTCATCGGCGATGTTCTTAGCCTTGTAGTCCTGGGTGTTCTGCGCGATTGCGGCAAACTGCGTGCGCATCTGCTCCAGTTTTTGGTACGCCGAAGCGGCCGCCTCGCTTCGCATCAGCGCCCTGACGTAACCGGTCACGCTGGAAGGCGAGACGTACTCATCGGCGAGCTTCTTTGGCACCTGCGCAAACGTCTGTTCGTAGACGCGCACGGCCTCGCCATCCAACCCCCAGCGCGCGAGTTGGGCTGCGATGTTGAACTGAGCTTCTGAGGTTGCGTTCTTCTTCGACGCGAGAGCCTGGCGAATTGTTTTCACCGCCCCGTCGCGTTCGCCTTGCTGAACCTGAATGCGAGCGACTTCGATCAGCCATTGCGGATCGCGTCCGGCCAATGTCCAACCTTCACGCAGCACCGCAATCGCTTCATCGTAGCGCCGCTGTCTCGCAAGCACTGACGCAAGCGTGAAACGGAGGTCCGAACGTTGAGGCTCATTTACCACCGCGATCCGATACTGCTCGGCCGCGCCCGGGAGGTTGCCGCGCCGTTCATAAATCCGGCCAAGCACCACCTGCCACCGATAGTTCTTGTTGGATTCCCTGGACAGCTTCTCGTAGTAGCCAACAAGCCGGTTGGTCAAACCATGCTGTTCCGCGTAATCGATGGCCGTCGCCAACTTGTCCGCATCCTCGGGCAAGGAGTTGATGATCTCGATATGCTGATCGACCGCGTCCTGAAATTTGCCAAGCTGATCGAGAGTTCGAATCATTCCAGCGCGAAGCTCGACGATGCGCGCTCGAGTCTCGTCTCCCCCCAAACCGGCTTCCCGAGCCTCTTTGAAGGCTTCCTGATAAAGCATCGCAAGTTCATTCAGCTTGTTCTCCGCGCCGAGAGTGCGAGCCAGCTCTCCAAACACTTCCGCATCGGAGCGGTTCTCGTCGTAGTAAGCGCGCAGCGTCGCTTCAGCATCCGCAAGCTTGTTGGCATCCATTTGCCTGCGCGCCAGAAGAAGCGCGAAGCTCCGGCGATTCGTCCCAACCGCGCGAGCGAGAGTTTGCTTGTACAACTCCAGTGATTTATCCAACAATCCCGCGCGCCAGTAGAACTGCGCGGACTCTTCCACGATGCCGACGTTCGTCGGGTAGTCCGCAACGAGCCTGTCGATAAGCCCGATCGCCTGATCGACCTGGCCGTGACGCTCGAGGAACGACGCGAGTTGCAAGCGATACATCATCGCCTCTCGTTCATCGCGCGCGACCGAAGTGAGTCGCGTGATCACTTGTTGCTCGTCTTCGGGACGGAGTATCTCGTGAAACAAATCACGCACTGTTTCAAGGAACGCCACGTCACTGGATCGCGACACCTCGGTGCGCAGCATTGCGAGCGCGTCGGCCTGATGATCTCGCTCAGCCTGATAGAAGGCGTAGCCGATCGCCAACTGCCAATCGCCTGGAGTCGATGAGTGAGCGCGTTCATAAGCCGCCGTAATCTTTTCCGCCAACCCAGTGCGCCTGGAGAGCTGCGCCAGCCGCTTCGCAACGGTATCTCGGCCGTCGCCGGGCTCAGATAGCACCTTGATGTACTCGGCAATCGCCGAATCGATGTCGCCCTTGCCTTCGTAGACCGCGCCCAGTCGATAAGCGTAGATCGCCTGATCGCTGGTCACGTTCCGAAGATCTTTGAACACGCGAACGGCTTGATCAAATTGATAGTAGTCCCAGTACACGGTCGCGACTTCGAGATAAGTGTTACGTTCGCCGGGCTCGAGCTGAGTAAGCTTGTCCCATTGCTCGCCTGCGCGTTTGAAGTCGCCGAGCTGAGCGTAGACTTCACCAGCCTTTATGCGATAGCTGTGGACTTCAGGATAGATGTCAGCCATCTGCGCCGATACGCGAGCCGATTCTTCATAGAGCTTGTCAGATTGCTGTCCAAACGACCGAGTCAGGTCGGAAAGGCGATCCGCATACTGCGGCTCACCGGGATAAAGCGCGACCAGTTGCCGATATGCATCGAGCGCTTCGTCGTGATGCGACAACCACATCGACGCGTCGGCTGCGAAGACGGCGTAGGACGACGGGGCCTTACCGGGCTGAGGAGCAGAGGTGCCGAGGGGCTGAGGAGAAGCATCCGCCGCGCCTCCGCTCCTCCGCGCCTCTGCTCCTGCGCTTGCACGAGCTTTCGAGTAGCGTTCCCGCAGCGTTCCCTGCTTCGAAAGCCATGCAAGGTACGGCTCCCGAAACGAACGGTCAGCGAAATAGTATTCGGCCGAGAGTTTCTCCCATCGAGCGCGATCGTTCTTCTCGAGATACGTCAGCATGCCTCGCACGAAGAACAGATTCCTCGGGAAATGAGTGTGCGCGTAGCTGTACAAATCGAATGCTAATCGCTCATCCCAGTTCATCTCGTCGCCCGCCGCGGTTGCGCCGTAGCCGGCGAATCGCAGCAGGTACTCGGTGACCTCGTCTTCATCGAACACGTCGATCAATTGTTTAGAGTACCGCGTCAGTTCTTTGCCGCGCTTCTCGCGCACGTACCAGCGACCGAGCCGGTGATACCAGGTATTCGAATCAAATTGCTTGATCGCCGAGTCATAAGCCTTCAACTGCTCGTTTATAAGCTGAGCCTGTCCCAGCCATCGCAGAAAGCGTTCGTAGAGCCCTTCTTCCTTCGGATGCTTTTTGATCTCGCCCCAGAAGAACGCAACCGTTTCGTTCTTCTTCTCGTCTTCCCCAAGCGAAGAAACGTAACGCTCGAGCACGCTGCTGTAAGTTATCCCACGCTTAGCCTCGGCTTCGACGGCACGCGAGTCGGTATCGGTAACTTCGGATTCCGCCTGGTTGTCCTCGGCCTGGTTATCGTTTTCATTGCCCGCGGATTTGTCTTCAGTGGGATCGTACGTGTCGCTGTAGGCCTCGATGTTGTACTTGATCTTGTCGATCAAGTTCTCGATCGGAGGCGTGACCCCGTAGCTCCAATGTTTCGGCGAGACTGGAATAAGCGGAACACCTTTCGGTTGATTCCGGGCGAGCCTATCGAGGAGCTCAGCCAGCACCGCGCGCTCGCCCGCTCTGTCTTTTAGAGCCACGTACGAATCCGCCATCCGAAGCGCAACCTCGGCGTTCTTCTCCGAGTCCGGATAATGCTGTTGAAACTCGCGGCCTGCTTCTATCGCCAGCTTGTGTTCGGATAACGACGCGAACACATTGACAATCCCAAGATACATTTCGGGCAGACGCTTCGATTCCGCATATTCCTGTTTGAATGAAGTGAAGATGCGATACGCAAACGCGCGATTGAAATAACTGGCGGCGGCCTTTTCTTCGGTCGCGAATTCCTGCGAAGGATTCGTGCCCGAGAGTATCAGCGAGAGCACGCCGTTCATGAAACCCGGATTCTGATCGACTTGCGCAACGTCGCGATAGAAGGACAGATCGCCTCCGGCTATGCGAGTGGGAGTGCTCGCCGCCCCGAGCATGACCTGGAACAACCGATAAAGCGCTTCTTCGCGCGACGCGCTTCCGGGTTCGAGTCCACCTGCCAAATAGAAGGTGTACAAATATCGCGAGGCTTGATCGTAGTGCCCGATCGACGCGAACAGCTCGGCTACGGTTTCAAGCTCGCGCGGCGTCCAGTTTCGCAAACCGGCATTCTGCGCCGCGTTCCTGCCGGCGCGCCTGTCCTCGAGATCGAGCAGCAATTGCGCAGCCTGTTCGTAGCTTCCTTCGTAAGACAAGATACTGAACAACCGCCCCGCTGAATCGAGATCCGTCGCGCCGGCGCGCACGCGTTCCTGCAACGCGCGGCGCACGATTCGATAGCGTCCGAATCGACGCAGCAGTTCGTAGTAGTCGCCCGAAATACCGCGAGCCCAGTTCGCATCGAAAGCCGTAGAGTAAACTTCTTCGGCCGCCCGTCGATCGTTGGTCGCCTCGAGAATCTGCGCGCGAGTCTTTAGGAAATAAGAAAGCTCAGAAGGAAACTTCGATTGATAGGAAGCCAGCACCGCGAGCGCTTCCCTGTTTTGCTTCGAGAGCCGGAGCTCTTCGACGTAGTCTTTGATCGGCTGAATGTTCGAAGGATCGGCCGCAACCAGCTCGGCGAAGAAATCCGCGGGCTTGAACTCTTTCAGAGATCGTGTGCGAACCAATCCCGCCGCGCGTTTGTAGATCGCGCCGCGCTCACCAACCGTCAGTTGCTTTGCCAGCTCCTGGAGCGTTCGAACTTCATCGGCGAACCTCGCGCGATGATCGTAGAAACCCGCAAGCCTTCGAAGCGAGTCCGGCGATCGGCCCCTGAGACTCGCGTACTCGGTCATCTCGGACGCCGCTTTATCGAACTGACCGAGCCTGTCGGCAAGCCTCGCCGCTTGAAGATGGAGCCTCGCGTCTTTCGGATACTTGCCGGAAAGAGTACTGACTCGGTCAAGTGCTACGGCGTATGGTCTGGCAACCGACGCTTGCGTGCCGAAAAATTCTTCGTTGGTGTAAAGCGCATCGTCGACGAGGTTTTGAGGCGCTCGGTTGGGATCTGCAGCCCGAACGGGCGAGGCAGGTGGCGTCGCGGTGCGCTGCCTTGCGGCGGCTCCCCTTCGAGGCGCGCGCTGACTCGTTGATTTCTTTGCAGCTCGTCTCGTCGACGCCGTCTTCTGCGCAACGACGAACGTGGCTACGGCGATCGATGCCAGCGAAAGCACTATGGCGATGGTCGAGTAGATGCGTTTGCGCATACTTATTTATGTTTCTTCACGACGCTATCGTTCCCCGTCATATTGTGTTGATCCATCAATGATTAATTCTCTCCGACCAGTCTGATGGACCATCGAGGTTTAGAGACGCGGCAGTGTCAAGAAGCGACAGCGTCTTCTCCACCGGCGACTCGATAGCTGCGATCGTAATGCGCACCCTGATGTTTGGCTCAAGATCAATCGGCTCATCAGGGCGCAGCACCTCACCATCAACAATCGCCGTCACCGTTCTCTTCATTTCGTTCCCTCATGCAGAGTTCGACGCACTGTTGTACACTGCTCGTGAAAGGAACCCGTATCTATGACACTCGTTTTGGAGAAAAAGGAAATCGACGATCTGCCAATCACCATCGACCCCGAAATCGTCAGTGGTGCGCCGGTCTTTAGTGGTACTCGTGTTCCCATTGATGCGCTCATAAACAATCTTGAAGATGGCCTCACACTCGACGAGTTTCTGGACAACTTTCCAACCGTTGCTCGCGAGCAGGCCCTTCAAGTACTTGAGTTCTCAAAAAGCACTTTGCTCCGACTGACTGCCAATGAATTCAATCGGGCGATTTGATCGAGATTGCAATGCCTTGAATTGAGTTCCCATTTCTCCGTCTGTCAACGTTCGTCCGATTGGTCATCCACCAATCACTTCAACCACCAACTCCGTCGCGCTTGAATTGTGCGCGAAGTCCTCTGCCGTTATCTGAATCACATAAGTTCCCGAAGGCAGCCCGGCCGGTATCATCAGATGCCCGATGTTAGCTTTGGCATTTGCGTCCCAGACGACTGGAACCGGCATGCTTCCGAAAACTCGGGCGGCGATCACTCGAGTATCGCTGTCGGCGTGAACCGTGATCATCAAGTCTTCGCCGGCGTGGGCCACCGTTTGATTCAGCGACGCCTGGAGCCTCGGCGGGCGGCTGTCGATCACGAAGGTCTTGTCTTCCTGATACGCGCGGCCCTGCCGGTCTACAAGCACGAGCCGGCAGTGATAAGCCCCATCCGCCATCTCAGCAGGCGCGATAAAGCGAGTCTCCCAAACGTCGTCGCTCTTGATGTAGGTCATTCGCCTGGTCAAGCCGAATGGAAAGATCGCGGTGACCTCGGTGATCGATTGGTCCGCTCTCACTTTCAGCACCGGGTCGCCCGGGCGAATCACGCGAGGCCGCAGCAGCGAACGCGGAGCTGCAAGGAACGATGTGTACGGCGTTACGAACTTGTACTTCTTCGACAACGCGATGATCTCGTCAATCGCTTCTTTGGTTTCGCCGTCGAGTGCGATCTGTCTCAGCAACGCATCCACTCGCGCGCGAGCCCACATTCGAGGAACGTGCGGGTGCGAGTCGTCGCGTTCGGGAAGGTCGACCTGTTGCGTCAATCGAACGGGCCTGCCCGCCTCGCTGCCGGTTACGGTGATCGAGGCCGCGCCCGGACGTTTGTAACGGCCGACAAACGACAGGCGCGTGCCGTCATAGGCTGTCGCATCATAGTCCGGATAAACCTGGTAGAAGTTGGATGCGTCCGAGTTCTGAAGCTTCAATGAATCGATCGGGTCCCGCCCGACTTTGCTCACGAATGATTTCAGCTTGAATGAAAGATCATCGGTCTCGCGAGTCCAATCGAAGTAACCCCGAGACGCGCGAGCAAGCTCGCCGAGCAAACGAATGTTCGTGTCTGAGCCTATGCCAAACACATACAGACGGGCTTTCGGTCCGGCGTCGTTTGATTTTTGGAATCGATCGACAATCGTTTTCGTCCGCGTAGTCGCAAGCGTCGAGTTGCCGTCGGTGATCATCACGATCGACCGCTCTTTCTTTGAGGGCATTCCTTTTGACAAGGCAGCCGCGCGATCGAGGCCCGCGCCCAGGTCCGTTCCGCCGGACAGATAACTGGCCTTGATAAAAGCGAGCGCGCGGTCGATCTGATCAGATCGCGCGTCAACCGGACCATTGCTGAACGCGCTGACATCATCGTTGAACAGCATCAGATTGAAGCTGTCTTGCGGGTTGAGCGAACGAAGCAATCCCTCCGTGGCTTCGTATGCGCGGTCGAGCTTTTCGAACTGCATCGACAACGATGTATCCAGCATTACCAGAACCGAACGCGGCGGCGGAGGGGGGCTGTCTCCGGGACCGCGGCCTGCCTGATTAAAGACCGCGCCCGCTTCGAAATATCCGTCCGGCTCGCGCTCGGCCAGTCGCGGGTCGCGCAGCTCGTCGGCGGTGATCCGCTCCGGGTATCGATACGCCAGAAACTCGAGCGCGCTGCCTCGGACGTTTATGCCGTAACTGAACGCAAAGTCTTCGGTGAGCTGGACATCGTTTCCCTCGTAGCTGGCGGACTTGTAGACGGCTGAGTTCTCGATGAAATTCAGCGCGAAGACTCTGCTCTTGATGTTCAGGTCAGTCATCGGAACGCGGCTGTTGATCTGTAATCGAAGCTGCAGATGTCCGACTGACTGCGTCCCGTACTCATTCGGCTTGAATGGAAATGAGAAATAAGATTCAAGGTTATCGACCGAAAGAGCTTCGGTGTATTCGAGCTCCAATCGTTTCGTTCCGTAAGCCGGAATCGGGGAGACTTGAACCGTGAATGCGGTGCTGGAGGTATCGTCGCGCTCCTGCTTGAGCAGCCCCGGATCGATTGATTGCAGCGCGAGGTCTTTGTAGATCTCTTCAGCGCGGCGTTTCTCGAGAATGACTCCCGGGATGCGCACGTCCCCGTCCCACACCGCGAAGTCTGAGATCGCGGCAGTCGTAGGAATAAGAAAAACGTAGCGGCCTTCCTGGATTCGCTCCGTGCGATTCCCGAAGATTTGAACGACTCGCACTCGAGCGTACTGATTATCGATGACAATGCTGACGCTCATCTCGTCGAGCGAGAGGACCGCCGGGTTCGGCTTTTCCGTGCTCGAGGGGATTAGCACGCCGGATTGCGCGCGTGCGCCGGCGGGAAGCAGCGATACCAATGCGAGCAACATCGCCACGCGAAGAATAGACCGCGGATGACGCGGATTGGACAGATGTTCGCGGATGATCCGCGCACATCCGTCCAACCCGTGGTCTATTCTTGGGTTACTGAATGACTCTCTTTTCAATTCTCACCAATCCATTCAAAGTGCCAGCGTACACGAACCGATCATCGCTTGTTATTGCCGTTACATTCTGAGAAGCCAGTCCCGCGCTGATGCGAGCCCAGCGCCGGTCGCGCGTATTATAAACCAAAAGACCGCGATCGCTAGTTCCAACGTACAGCCGGTCGCCGTCGTAATGCATAGCATTCTGATTCACTTCGAACTTGCCAAGCTCGCCGGCAAAATTCACCCACTCGCCCGTGGGCAGGAGCGCATCAACTCCGCCGCCGTTAGTGCCGACGTAGAGTGTGCCTTCAGCTTCAGCAAGCGCGGTTATCCAGTCGTGCGACACCCGGGAATTGGAAGTCTTATACGTGCGCACGACTCTCAGCCCTTCGAGTTCGACAAGTCCCGCAAGACTCCCGACGAACAATCGGAACCCGATGGCGGCCGATGTATAAAGATGATTGCTGGCGAGTCCGTGAAACGCGGTTATCGAGCGCGCGCGGCCGCCAGTGACTTCGGTCAGCCCTCCGGCAGTCACGAGCACCATCGTTCGGCCGGCGCTGCGGCCTGCCGTACCCGGTGACGAGAGGTCGGCGAAAGAGATTTGTGCCACCGAATCGTTTATCAACCCGCCTTGTTCGCGCGTTATCACGGTTTGCTTCAGGCCGCTGCCGAAGACAACCAGGCCTCGCGAAGTTGCAGCGAGCATTCTGGCCTCGCTCTCATCGAATGCAATGTGATTGATCTCACGGACGCGATCGTCTTCGACGTGGGACGCACGCTCGGCGGTATCCGCGAACACGACATCGATGCCACGATCGAAATACCCGATCCAAAGCCTGCCCGCGCCATCGCGCGCGAGCGAGGTTATGTGGCCCGTCGTCAACACGCGATCGCGTGCAAGCTGACTGCCCATCGATTCAAACGCCGGGTGAGTCGCTTGCGCGTCGCGCGAAAACGAGCCCTCCGGCGTCAGGACCCACAACCGTCCCTCGATCAGGGAAACCACCGACGCGACAGATTGGGGAATGCCTGCTCCCTCCGAAAGGTTCGATCCTGCCTCGGCGAGATTTGCCGCGCGCGCGGTTTGGTCGCCGTTCAAATCGAGCATGCCGCCGCTGAACAGTCCCGCCCAAAGATGCCCGCCGTCGACCACAAGCGAAGTCACGTTTGGCCGATTTGATATCGGCTTGATTTCATTTGCGTCGTTCAGGGCAACGACTCCGAAGTCCGTCGCCACGGCTACAAATCCATTTGAAGTTAGTTCCGCAAGCGCGGTCACGTGTGGTGAGGGAAGCCCATCATTAGTCGTGAGGTGCTCGATGTGTGCTTCGCGAGAAATGAAAAGACCACTGTCATGAGTACCTATGTACAGCCGGGATTCGAACGGAAGCAATGACGTTACCCGGCTGAAATCGGCTCCTGTAGCCGAATTCACGCGCCGCGAAAATCGCTCGCCGTTGTATTCAAACAACCCTCCGTCGAGCGTGCCAATGAGAAGCTCGGTCTCGGTGGGAACCAAAACCGTAACGTGTGTTGCTTTAGGTTTGGTGAATGAGTAGCCGGTAAACGCGGCGCCATCAAACGCCAGGAGGCCGGCATTGCCAGTGCCGACGAACAAACGGTTGCGAAAAACCGCGAGCGCCGTCAGGTCGTTGTCCGGCAATCCATCCAGCGTCGTGTATCGCCGTTTCACATCGCCGGCGTCGTCAATCGCTATGAGCCCGCCGGAAGTCGCAAGGTATCGGACGCCTTCAAAGCCGGCAACCGCGCGCACATCGGCGGCGTTCAGATATAGGGTCAGGCCTTCAGTCGAAGGCGCTCGCAATGAACGCTCGTCGACCTGAACGCGCGCGGCGTCGGCCTGCCGTTGCTGCTGAAGGGCTATGCTGTGATTCAGCCGAACGACATACGTGATGACAGCGGCGAGCAGCAATAGCGCCGCCACACCGCCGGTAATAGAAATGCGGCGTCGAGTGAACCTGATTTTGTTAAGCAAGCCAGGCATTGAGACGGTCGCTTAGATGCAAGCGAAAGAAAAACGATTCGTAAAAGACAGGCGCTCAGAGTACCGACTTTTCTCGGCCAGTCGATTCGTAAAAGACAGGCGTTCAGAGTACCGACTTTAGTCGGGCAGTGCCTCGTGCATTCGGCGTCGGGTTCTGCAAGCACTGCCCGACCAAAGTCGGTACTCTGAACGCCTGCTATCAAGTTCTTGACAATGAAGCAGCCTAAAAATATAGTCAAGCAGGCAAGAATAGATGATGTGCTCTGACTGCTGCCCACTTAGGCCTTAGCAACTGTGCCCAGGAATCCGATTCAGGAAAACTGATCTTGAACCTTCCGAACGCGCTAACTCTGTCGAGAATATTCGTCGTTCCGCTACTGGTCGTCGTATTGTTGACCAGGTTCGCCACCGATTGGCTCGGTCTACCGCAACAGTTGATCGGGCTTGCGCTGTTCGTCGGCGCTTCAGTCACTGACTGGGCTGACGGGTACATCGCAAGGCGCCGAGGGCAGGTTTCAACTCTTGGAATTCTTCTGGATCCGATCGCCGACAAGTTGCTGATCTCCGCGGCGCTGGTTTCGCTGGTCGAAAATCGATTGGCGCCCGCGTGGGCGATCGTAATCATCATCGGGCGCGAATTCGCCGTGACCGGCCTTCGTTCAATCGCCGCCGCCGAAGGCTTCACGATCAGCGCCTCGAAAAAAGCCAAGTTCAAAATGCTCACCCAGGTAATCGCGGTCACACTGTTGATCCTTGGGAGCGCGCCCGGAGGACCGTCGGGGTTGCAGCCGCCCAGCGGCGTAAACTCCGAAGTGCCCTTCGCATCGTTCGGTGAAATGGCGCGGACGGTTGGCGCAATCGCGGGCAAGGGCGCGATGTCGCTGGATGACTTTCGCGTGCTGTGCTACGGCGCCGGCCGCGCAACGCTATGGATCGTGGTGTTCTTCGCGTTGTGGTCAATGTATGACTACTTCGTCAAGTTCTACGGCAAAATCCGCGACCGCATAGAAGTGCGCGAGCGCCGCCGAATTCGAATCCTTCGCCGCCGCAGGAGAAAGGCGGCGGCAGCGGTGCTGGGCTCGACCAGAGGTGAAAGCGTCAAGAGCTGAGCCGTCTCTCACTCACCCAACCTTCTGAATAATCTCGAGGATCGTCAAGCCGCAGTGATTATGCGAATAGTTCCGTGGCGCAGCCACGTGGCTGCTACGGTCGAGCGGAGCGGCTCGCCCGCTGGTTTTCAATCGAGCCGCTCGGGCGCGACACCGGTAGGGGCGGCCCTCCGTGGCCGCCCCTGTTTTGCCAGGTGCGATTTATCGGCAAACGAAGAGGGGCGCTCACGGAGGGACGCCCCTACATGTGTTCGATGACCAGCTATTAGTTGCCCGCCAGCGAGCCCAGCAGACCGAAGCTCCCGACCGCGGAGTGACTTTCGATGTAGACGCCCGAGCCGCGAAACTCGGTAATGCTATTGGAGCGGGGTAATCGATTGAGCGCGGCGCGCGCTGAATCGCGATCGAGCAGCTCAGGCGAGCCGTCCGTCACGCGCATAAGCTTTGAGATCAAGAGCAAGAGCTTTCCGGCATCATCCACCCTCGGCCGATAAGCAACAATCGATGCATCGAGCGGACGAGCTGCCAGCGTCTCCTTGAAGCGCACGTCATCACTCATGCCGTCGCGATTCTCATTCGTCTCGACAATCCTGACGATCTGATCGCGGGTCGCAAGTACAAGGAAGTCGCCGACGAAAGCGGCCGCGCGCTGATCGTCATTCGAGCAAACCGTTATCTCGATTCCTCTGACCTGCTCTTTCGCGACCGATCCTCCCTTCCGCGTTAGATAGCGAATCACCGCGGTCTCCAGTTTCGACCTGTCGCTTACCTTGATGAGCATTGCTCTCGGCCGTTCATCTCCAAAGTTGACGAACGCGATCTCCGAACCCGTGGCGCCGCCGATCGAGTCGGACGGCTCGAGGCCATATTGCTTGCGAAAGTTGATCACGAATTCGCGAAGAGCAACACCGGCTACCACGTCCACCGTCGGTGAAAGCTTTTTCAGCACGCGCTCGGGAAGCTCGCCTGGTCTTTCTGCGTTCAACATAGTCATGCTTTCGACCGATCGCGGAATCAAGCGCGGCGACTCGAAGCCGGCTGCTGGAGCCGGTTTCAGCGGTTCCATCAAGGCATTGGCAACTTCGGGGTGCAATATTGTCAGATACTTTTCAGTCACGCCGTCCGCGGCAAATTTCAGAGAGTAGAGGAGCCCGGACATGGTCTCTTTTGATACGTGCTCGATCAGGTCCGCAACCAGGCTCGCGGTATCCGGATCGGCAGCGCGACTGAGAGCCAGGAGCGGCCACAACTCAACCAGCTTCTGGATCCCGCTTGCGGTCACATAAGCAAACACCGGCGCATCAGTTCCCACTTCCGCCCGTTTCTCCTTGAGCGTCGAATCCTCGGCGAGCGACGCGGCGCGCCCGGCTATCGAATCCAGACAGGCGTTCATCGCCTCGGGATCATTGGCTATCAAAATTACGCTCCCAAAAGCTGAAGCCAGGAGCGGCCGCGCGGAGCTCGGACCCTTGAAGATCAGGACCTCGGTACCGGAATAATTTTCTATGGTTTTTGTTACTGACTCCCCGTAGATACGTTCGGCTACAGTTGGCGCTCGCTCCCGGATAAGGCGCGTGGCATTCTCAGGTTTGATGTGAGTCTCGATGATGAGAGCGAAATGAGGCTTGAGATGAATCGAAGCGCCGTCGACTGTCTCGGTTGCATTCGATTCGATACCCGTAATCGTGATGGCGCACTGTGCGCGGCCGGCGACGACTGCCTCGTCGGGACCGAGCCCGGCGCGCCCGATTAGATCACTCACCAGCCCAAGCTGCGTGAGCTGGCTGGAAAGACCCAACACCGGAGCCAGTTCGCGCCAGGCTTTCGTATGCGTCAGGCCGTCAACCAGATCAGCAAGACTGTCTACTTCTAGAAACGCGATCGAGGTGGCCGGGGCATAACCTTCCATCGCGACGCGAGGCACGCGACGCAGCACGAAGAAACCGGCAACGAGAAGTCCAACAACTAAGACTGAGGCGGCGACGGCAAGGTTCCTGCGAGTAAGTGAATCACTGAGCTTCATCA
>DATNBZ010000137.1:0-4372 GCA_035607285.1 Blastocatellia bacterium
TTATTGAAATCACTATGGCGACGATCGGCCGCCGGATGAAGAAGGTTGACATGGCTTAGCTCCCTTCGGTCTTTTGAGCATTGTCACCGGCCGCGGGAGTGGTAGTCGGAGTGACCTCGCTGCCGGGGCGGACCTTCTGCATGCCTTCGACGATCACGCGCTCGCCGGCGCTGAGACCTTCGAGAACGATCAGATACTTGTCCGACTTATCGCCAACGGTAATGGTGCGCACCGAGGCTTTGTTCTCCGCGTCGACTACGAGAACAGTCTTCGCGCCCTGAAGCTCCTGAATCGCGCGCGCCGGGACCAGGATCGCGTTCTCTTTTTCAGCAACCGCGACGCGCACGCGAGCGAATTGACCCGGCCGCAGATAGTTGCTGGGATTGGGAAAAGCAGCCCGGACCTTCATCGTTCCGGTTGCCGGATCGACCGTGCGGTCTACCACCTTAAAACTTCCCGCGTGCGGGTGAATGCTGTCGTCGGAGAGAATCAATTCGAATTTGAGACTGCCTGCGGTCCCGCGGGCTTTTTCGTCAGAGGTGAACTTCAGGTATTCAATCTCACTGAGGTTAAAATCGACCAGCAGAGGATCGGACGCCGAGACGGTCGCAAGAAGCGTCGCGTCGCCGCGGCCTACGAGGTTGCCTTCATCGATTTGTTTGAATCCGATTACGCCGCTGATCGGCGAATAGATGCTGCAATAACTGAGATCGAGCTCGGCTTGAATGATGCGAGCCCTGGCCGCGGAGACTTCGGAAGAGGCTCGTTCGATCGTGTACTTGACCGAGGCTTCAAGGTTGGTCAGGTTGGCCTGCCTCGCGTCAACCGTGGCTTTCGCTGATTTGTTATTAGCCGTCGCGGCGTCAAGCTCGAGCTCGGTCACGGCTTTTTCCTTAGCCAGCGGTACGACCCGCGCCAAATCAGACTCCGTTCTGGTGAAGACGGCTTGCGCGTCCGCCAACTGAGCTTCAGCCTGAAGAACATCGGTACGCTGGCGCGCTTGAGCGAGATCGGACTCGGCCTTTGCGAGGACCGCCTTTGCGGATTGGAGCGCGGCATCGAACGGACGTTTGTCGATGCTGAACAGGAGGTCGCCCTTCTTCACCGGCGAACCTTCCTTGAAGTAAATCTTCTCGAGCACGCCCTCGACGCGAGCCCGAAGGTCGACGGTTTCATCGGCCTTGGTTTGGCCGACAAACTCGCTGTAGACAGGAACTGTTCTTTGTTCCACATTCGCGACGACGACCGCCGGAGCGGTCGCCGAAGCGATGACTTTGTTATCGCCTTTGCCCTTGCAGCCGGTGCTCATCGCAATCGCCGCCGCAACGGTAATCGCCGCCACCGAAAAAGATAGGTTGTGTTTGAGCAGAATGTTCATCGTCGACTCCTATTGCGAGCACGGCCTGCACTGTAGCCACTCGCCAGATCGCGTTTCAGATCGTGTCAAACCGGAGAGTCTCGCGCTTCGCAAGATTGGGTAGTGTTCGGTTATTGGAGTTGGTGACTTGTAGCGTGTGGTCAGCCCTTCGCGTGCTTTGCGGTCCTTTGCGCCTTTGGGCTGAGTATTGGGTATTGAAGGAGCAAGACCCAATACTCGTCGCAAAGGACCGGAAAGCACGCGAGGGTTATTACTCTGAACTCAACATTCAAACTGACCAACTACCGACCATCCGATCTCGTCGCGATCAAACAGTCTTTTCAACTAAATTTCTTTCGCTACCAGCTTAGCGAGCGCCAATTGACGCGGGGCAATTCTACGAGCATGCCTGGGGCCTTTGAACTGTCAAATCTGACAGTGTCGACGCGAAAAACTTACAGCGAGAGGTTGAGGTGGCCGGCCGTCGATGAAACGCCGTGAAGGACGGCTGTGATTGAGGTTGTTGCTGTCAATATTGACAGTATTCAGTTGCCAAATTAGACCGCTACAATCGAGCTTGAGTCCGATGTGCGAGATACTAATACCGATTGTGCTTCGCGCGAGCATAACACTGATGGTGTTCGCCCTCGGGCTCCGTGTGAGCATTTCGGAAACAACCCATCTCTTGAGGAAGCCGGCGCTGCTGGCTCGATCGATACTGTCGTTGAACATTGTTATGCCGCTGTGCGCAATGGCGCTCGTTGCGATAATGAATTTGGATCGGACGGTGACGGTGGCGTTGATTGGGTTGTCGATCTCACCCGTCCCGCCGCTGCTCCCGATCAAACAACTCAAAGCGGGCGGCGGGTCGTCGTTCATATTCAGCTTGCTGGCGATCGAAGCTGTGCTCGCAATTCTGTTTGTTCCTATCAGCGTCGAGATATTCAACCTGGCATTCTCGAGTAACGCGCAAGCATCGCCGGCTGCGATTGCGTCGGTTGTATTGCTTACAATCCTGGCGCCGATGGGAGCGGGAGTACTCGGCCGGCACGCGGCGCCTGTTTTCGCAGGCAGGATTGGGAAGCCGGTCTCAATCTTCGCGGCCGTTCTGCTCGCGGGCAGTCTGATTCCCATCCTGATCGTTGCGATGCCGACGGTGATCTCGCTGATTGGCAACGGTACGCTTGCGGCGATTACCGCCTTTACAGTTACCGGACTTGCCGCTGGTCACATATTCGGCGGGCCGAAGCCGGAGAATCGTACCGTTCTCGCGCTCTCGAGCGCCTCTCGTCATCCAGGCATCGCTATGTCGATAGCAAGCGCCGGCCTTTCAGACGAGAGGTTATTACTCGCGGCCCTTCTTCTCTATCTAATCGTCAACGCGTTGGTTTCGGTTCCATACGTAGTCTGGCGGCGCCGTACAAATTTTCAGTAACAATCCTGTCAGATTTGCCAGTATCAGCGAAATCGTGATGGCCGTAGAATCGGGCCCGGAGGCTGGGCTGGAGCACCGCGGTTTGTTTTGGAGTGCGGGGGCAAGGTACTCCGCGACGCCGCTTTCGCTTCCAGTTTGATCTAATAACCAGACAAAGCGGCGTCGCGGAGTACCTTGCCGCCGCACTCCAAAACAGACACCGCTTCCGACTTTGCGTAATCAAGGAGCAAGCATCATGAACGACGACATAACAGCATGGTTGAAAACGATCGCCCTGGCGATTGTGGTACTAATCACCGGAATTGCTTTAGCGAGCGCCAGCCCGGCTCAGGACACGAGCGGCGTGACGAAAGTGCAACCCTTCGCAAGCGGACAAACAGTGAAGACTATAGGCATCGTGCTCAAGCGCGACGCGGATTCATTCGTCATGCGAGAGCAAACGGGCATGGAAAGAGCTGTCGCGCTGACTGCACGCACCGAAGTAAAGACCCATAAGAAAGGAGTCTTTCGCGGCGGAAAAACTTATGGTGTGAGCTACATCCTGCGCGGCTTGCGCCTGGAGGTCACCGGAGCCGCAAACTCGCAAGGCCAGTTGGTCGCAGACTCGATCAAGTTCGACGAGGACGATTTGAGAACAGCTCAGGCGCTCGAAGCGCGAGTCGATCCGGTTGAAGAGCTTGCGAAAGCAAACCGGGCGCGAATCCTGGCAGCCGAAGAAGAGGCGAGGAGACTCTCTCGCGAGAGCGAAGAAAATGCTGCCGCCGCCAGGAAGGCGCAGGCCACCGCTGATGAAGCTCGAAGAAACGCCGAAAGAGCGAACAACCGGATCAACGGACTCGATGATTACGATCCGGTGAAAACGATAACGGTGCTCTTTGCGACCGGCTCGCCCGCACTCGGACCCAAAGGCAAAGCCGGTATAGACGCCGCGGCGGCGTGGGTGAAAACACAGGACAGAAAAGGCTGGGTGGTTGCGGTTATCGGATTCGCCGACACAACCGGCAACACTGCGGCCAACCGCAAGCTGAGCGAGCGCCGCGCCAACGCCGTTATTGGCTACCTTGTGACGAAGCACAATCTCCCTCTGCAACGTCTGGTTCAGCCATTCGGATACGGTGACTTGAATCCCGTCGCCGAGAATACAACTGCCGAGGGCCGGTCGAAGAACCGCCGCGTCGAGATCAGGTTGCTCCAGAACAAAGGAATCGCCGATACGGTGGAATAGCAGTCGGTCACAAAAGGGGTGCAATTAGAAATGGAGACTTGGGTCACGGACTTCGAAGCGGCAATCGAGCGTTCCGCTCGGCAACCCCGTAGGGGTGCGATGTTTATAGTAAAGACCGCTGCGGACCTTCGAGCTCCGTTAGGAGCGGTATACACCTTTAGCGCGCAGGACATTCCACCCCTACGGGGTTGGCAACGTAGCGATCTCGATACTCCTCCTCAGAAGCTCTGGATGGCGGAGGATGATACTGCAAGTACACAGATAACTTCCTGAGCTGGGAGAAGCTCCGCACAGATGAAAACTACAAGATAGTTGCAAGCGTTTCAGGCTGCGTTGATCTTCTTCAGTTCAACCT
>DATNBZ010000140.1:0-2233 GCA_035607285.1 Blastocatellia bacterium
TTATCGCCACTCATTATCGCCAGGCGCGATTGGTTCTGAATGACCGTGCCGACGACGAGCGCAGCTTGCCGATCTCACTCGTGAGACTTATCTGCTCTTCCGACCGCCCATCGCTAAACCCATGGACCTTCGATCGCTGAAGCGTAATCCCAGCGATTCGCTCGATTGAAGCCAGCGCCGATTCCTCTTCGGGGCTCACCAATGTAAGCGCCTCGCCGTCGCGGCCCGCTCGCGCAGTGCGTCCAACGCGGTGTATGTAATCGTCAGCCGTCGCCGGCACTTCGTAGTTAACAACAAACGAAATGTCGTCTACGTCGATGCCTCGCGCGGCAACGTCTGTCGCCACAAGCACCCGGGCGTGTCCCGCCTTGAAGCTTGCAAGCGCTTTGTTTCGCTGAGATTGATTGCGATCGGAGTGCAACGTGACAACGTCGTGCTTGTTGGCGGTCAATATCCGAGCAACCGTTTCCGCGCCACGCTTGGTCTGCGTGAATACGAGGAACGTTCCTTCGGTGTACTGCTTGAGCAATGCAAGCAACATCGGTGTCTTCGCGTGCGACAGGACCGGAAACGCGCGTTGAGTCAGCGTCGCAACGGTGTTTGCTGATCGCGCCGCATCAACTCTGACGGCACGGGTCATCAACTCGCGCGCGAGTTGTTCGACTTCTCGCGAAAGCGTCGCCGTCAACAACATCGACTGGCGTTTCGCCGGAAGATGCCTGATGATCCGCCTTACTTGCGGAAGGAAGCCCATATCGAGCATTCGATCGGCTTCGTCAAGCACCAGCACCTCTATGCTTTTTAGCGAGACTGCGCCGCGCTCGATCAGATCATTCAAACGACCTGGTGTCGCGACCACGATATCCACTCCCGCTCGAAGGGCTCTGATTTGTTTGGGAAGACTCTCGCCTCCCACCAGCGCAACCGTGCGAAGTCTGGATACCCGTCCGTACATTTTTGCGCTCGCTTCAATTTGAAGCGCAAGCTCGCGAGTAGGCGCTAACACAAGCGCCCTCGTGGCGCCTTCACTCTTAAGGCGCTCAATGATCGGGAGCAGGAAGGCAAGCGTTTTGCCTGATCCCGTCTCCGCCGATGCCATCAGGTTGCTTCCTTCTATTGCGTGCGGAATGGCTTTGGTTTGAATCTCGGTTGGGATTGTTATGCCCTGATTTTTCAGGGCGTCGACAAGCTGCGCGCTCAGGCCCAGCTTGCTAAAACTACTTAAACTCATGAATCTCTCTTTCGACGCACTGCTCCGATGCTCGTTTGCATAGATGCAGTGACTCTAACTGATATGTGTTGCTGTAAGGGCGGATTGGTTGGAGTTTCCTGCGAATGCTTCCGTACAATCTTTTCCGAGCAACTTTGTTGATCGGGTGAGAGGTGGATAGGAGGTTTGGCAACGCTCCTATCCATCGCTCTCACTGCGTTTGTGGATCACGCTTAGTAGCGATTTCCGTAGCCACCGCCACCGCGACCGCCTCGGCCGCCGCCGCCACCGCTGCCACGACCACCGCCGTAGCCACCGCGGCCACCGCCGCCCGAGCGCTCTTCGCGCGGGCGCGCTTCATTGACCGTCAGAGTGCGGCCGTTGACCTCTGTTCCATTGAGCTGCGCGATAGCCTTTTCAGCATCGTCGTTGCCCATCTCGACAAAAGCAAAGCCCTTCGACCGACCTGTGTCGCGGTCCGTTATTACATTAACCGAATCAACCTGACCTACCTGTTCAAACAGGGTGGTGAGGTCGGCCTCTGTCGTTTGGTACGACAGATTCCCGACGTAAATTCTCTTACTCATAGTTCTCCTCAAACTGGTTAAAAGGAACTTCCGAGGCTTTGCGGGAAAGAGGATGAGATAGCAGGATCAAACGCTCTCCAAACAGTCAGCGGGAGGCTCCTAGAAGACAAATTCCAAACAGCAGCATTCGATCTGCTGAACCAACGTGAAGCATATTATCAGATAAGTCTTCATAAGTCGATGCTTAATTCAAGCTCATCGGTTGTGATGCCGTCGGCTGGCGATTTAACTCGACCACGAAGTAGTTTTGAGTCTCGTTGCCTGGCCACTCCCTCGGCCCTATACTCTATTTTTAGTCAGCGACTGACAACCAAGAAAGAGAAGAATGGCTTCTGACCTTTTCGAAGCGAGCGTTGCAGATCAACCCCACGTGATTCTTTCAAAACGCCGCCGCCGTGTTGTAACGGCTGGTGTGATGCTCGGCATGTTCCTCGCA